>JBKKAU010000188.1:0-3048 GCA_046714475.1 Thermoanaerobaculia bacterium | reverse complement strand
CAGCGCCGCGGCCAGCGGCACCAGCTTCGCCCCCGGGGCCGCATCCGCCTCTCCGGCATCAGGTTCGCCGGCGGCTTCCACCGTGGCCTGGAGAGCCATCCGGCGGGCGGCCAGCGCCACCAGCAGGTTCAGCAGGGCGGCGATCCAGAGCGTCTTGCGGATCCCCAGGACCTCCAGGGCGAAGAATGTGGTCATCAGGGTACCGAGAACCGCGCCCAGGGTGTTGACCGCGTAGAGCAGGCCGACCCTCCGGCGCCCCGGATCGGCGCTCGACTCGACCGCGCGGGCGACCGCGGGGAGCGTGCCGCCCATGAGGAACGTCGGCAGCCCCAGGACCAGGGAGGAGAGCAGGAGCCGGACGATGCTGCCGCCCGCGAGACCCAGCCGGTCGCTGCCCCCCAGCCCGATGTAGAGGCCCTCGATCAGCCCCACGAGCCAGGGGCTCAGACCGGCGGCGACGGCGATCCCGGCCTCGAGCAGGGCGTAGAAGCGGAGCGGCGAGGGGTGGCGGTCGGCGCGCCGCCCCAGCCAGAGACCGCCGAAGCCGAGGCCGGCCATGAAGATGGCGAGCACCGCCGCCGATGCCGCGGTCGAGGCGCCGAAGACCAGCCGCAGCATCCGCAGCCAGGCGGTCTGGTAGACCAGGGCGCAGAACCCCGATCCGAGGAGGAGCAATGCGACCCGGGTCAGCGATGTCGGCATCGGGGGGTCAGGCCAGCTCGAACCAGGGCTCGCGGCGGCCGAACTTGGTCGCGAGCGACGCGCCGACGCCAATGAAGGTGGCGACGTACCAGGTCCAGAGCCCCACCCAGGGCAGGAACTTCAAGACCCCCATGACGAGCAGGCCGATCGTCGCGGCGTTGAGCGGCCGGACGTGGCGGTGCAGGATCCGGCGGGAGATCCAGTCGCCGAGGGCGTGGAAGACCGCCACCATGCCCCAGAGCTTGAGGAGCAGCGCCAGCAGGACCACCAGGACCAGCAGCGGGGTGCCCAGGAAGCCGCCCACGAAGGCGCTGAAGAAGAGCGCGGTCAGGAGCAGGGCGAGGACGCTGGTCAGGCCGGTGAAGAAGCTGCGGAAGGGCTCGCGGCGCACGCCGTCCGCGGTCTCCAGCACCTGGCGGCCGCTGGCCGCGAAGAGCAGCAGGAGCAGGCCGGCCCAGGCGGCGAGCAGGGCGATCTTGGTGCTGACCACCAGCGGCGAGGCGGAGGGCAGGCCGAGGCTGGGGCCTTCGATCAGGGTCAGCCAGGCGGCTGAGGCGGTGGGATAGGAGACGAGCTGGCCGCTGACCCGCGCGCCCTCGGCGTGGATCACGCCGCCGACGACGTAGACGTTGCCGCCCACCTCGGACCCCGGGCGGAGCCGCGCGTCGCCGCGCAGCACGATGATGTCCCCGGTGACGCGGCCGGAGACCTCGATGGAGCCGTTCATCACCGTGGCGTCGTCGAGCGCGTCACCGGCGACGACCAGGTCGCGGTCCATGGCCACCAGCTGGTTGCGCGCGATGCTCCCCTTTTCGAGCCGGAGCGCGACCGCGCGGCCATCGTCCCGGACATCCGGGACCTCCCGGACCTCCGGGGCATCCGCCGCCGCGGCCGGTCCGGCCGCCCACAGCAGGAGGCAGACCCAGAGGACTCTCACGAGGTGGAATGTAACGCGACGGGCGGCGAAAGAACAGCGGAGGCGTCTCAGACGCGGGTGTCGTCTCCGTCCTCGCGCACCGTCGACAGAGCGGCTTCGGGCGCCGCGGGCTTGCGCCGGCGGATCAGCGAGATCAGCAGCAGGTTGAGGCAGAGGACGAAGATGCCGAACACCCCGACGTTCACCGGCGAGGCGAGCATCTCGCCGAACACCATGGTCAACCCCTTCCAGGAGGCGTTGAGGAGGCCGGCCCCGGCGAGGGCGGCGGCCCGGAACATGCCGGCCACGGCGAACAGGGCTTCCAGGGCCGAGGGTGTCTGGCCGGCCGAGCCGGAGATCCCGAGAGCGGCTGCGAGGCCGCCGAGCAGCACCAGGACCGCCGCCGGGAACCGCCAGGCGCGCGGATGGCGCGACTCCCAACCGGTCGCGGGGAGCGCCGAGAGGACGCTGGTGCGGAAGTCCGGCCGCACCGGGATCCGGCTCCGCTCCAGCAGGTTGTCCAGGACCGACAGCTCCTCCCGCTCGCGGCGGCACTCGTCGCAGGCGGCGAGGTGGGTTTCGAGGCGGGCCTTCAGGTCGCGCGGCAGCTCGCCGTCGGCGTCCAGGTACAGCCACTCGCGGTACGTATTGTGGTCCGGCCTGTTCATGATCACACCCCGTTCATCTCCCTGTCCAGTCGCCCCATTCCAATCCCCATTCAATCGCTGAGGAAGTCGCCCAGCTTCTCCTTCAGCATCTGCCGCCCCCGGAAGAGCTTGTTCTTGACCGTGCCGAGCGGCATCTCCTTCATCCGCGCGATCTCCTCGTAGGGCAGATCGCCGAAGTGGCGCAGCAGGATCAGCTCCCGATACTCCCAGGGCAGCGCCTCGATCGCCTGCTGGATCGCGTCGCCGCGCTCCTG
The DNA here is from genome assembly GCA_046714475.1 of Thermoanaerobaculia bacterium. Classification (GTDB taxonomy): domain Bacteria; phylum Acidobacteriota; class Thermoanaerobaculia; order Multivoradales; family UBA5704; genus DASPJI01. The sequence goes on along the minus strand of JBKKAU010000188.1, from coordinate 508 downwards.
GTTGCGCAGGTCGCCGTAAGGCCCGCGCTCGGGGGAAGGGAGCTCCCAGTCGCGGCCCTCGCCTTCGTCGTCGTCCTGGCGCAACGACACCAGCTTCAACCGGCGGCGGCGGATCTGGTCGATCGCCGCGTTCTGCGCCACCCGGAACAACCAGGTCGAGAACTTGTACTGCGGGTCGTACCGGTCCAGGACCTGGTACACCTTGACGAGTACCTCCTGCGCCAGGTCGTGGGCGTCGTCCGCGTTGCGCAGCAACCGGAACAGATAGTTGACGAGACGCCCCTGGTAGCGGTCGACCAGGTCGCCGAAACGGTCCCGATCTCCCCGGAGGACCGCGGCAACCAGATCTTCGTCGGTCGGTTGCTCCGCTCCCCGTATCATTGGTGACTACGCAGAAGGCTCGCCAAGGTTGCAGCGGGTGGGATGTTTCGCGGCGGCCCCCGGGGGGGGGGCGCCACAGTGGGGGCGCTACGGGGCGCCCACCGGGGGGGTAAAATACCGGCGGGCG
>JBKKAU010000187.1:0-5237 GCA_046714475.1 Thermoanaerobaculia bacterium | reverse complement strand
GAGCAGCCCCACGACCATGCAGACCGCCGTGGCTGTGAGAGCGTAGGCGATGCCGGCGCGCTCGGCGACCACTCCCCAGAGGGTGCTGCCGAGCGAGAAGCTGCCGAAGAAGAACAGCATGTAGACGGAGAGCGCCCGCCCTCGGACCCACGAGGGCACGACCGTCTGGATCGACACGTTGAGGGTGGAGAGCAGCCACAGCCAGGCACAGCCGGCCGCGAGCATGGCGGCGCAGAGCAAGCCGAAATCGCGTACCCAGGCGAGCGCCAGGAGCACCGCCGTGAACACCAGGGCCGAGGCCGCGACCACGCCGTCGGCCGAGAGGCGGCGCCGGAGCCGGGGGAGGAGCATCGCCCCCGTCACCGCGCCGATCCCCATGGCCGCCAGCAGCAGGCCGTAGCCGGCCGGCCCCTGGCCCAGCTCGACGCGGGCGACGACCGGCAGCACCGCCCAGAGCGAGCTGCCGCACAGCATGAACGCGGTGCCCCGGATGATCGGCGCCAGCACCTCCGGGGCGTGGCGGACATAGCGGACGCCGGTGCTCATCGCGCCCAGGATGCGCTCCGACGGCAGCATCGACGCCTCCCCGGGCCGGCGCCAGCGGTAGAGCACCGCGAGCACGCCGAGGAAGGAGGCGGCGTTGAGCAGGAAGGTCGCCGCCGGACCGGCGGCGGCCACCAGCACGCCGCCGATCGCCGGGCCGATGGCGCGGGCGATGTTGAAGCCGATGCTTCCCAGGGCGATGGCGGCCGGGAGCTCTTCCCGCGGTACCAGCTCCGGGACGACGGACTGCCAGGCCGGGCCGTTGAGCGCCGCGCCAATCCCGAGCAGGAAGGTGAAGAGGAGCAGCAGCCAGGGCGTCATGGTCCCGGCCAGCGTCAGCAGACCCAGCCCGGTGGCCGAGACGAGCATCCAGCTCTGCGTGAGGAGGAGGATCTTCCGGCGGTCCAGCACGTCGGCGAGCGCGCCGCCGGGGAGCGCCAGCAGGAACATCGGCAGGCTGGTGGCGGCCTGCACCAGCGCCACCATCACCGTCGAGGCCGAAAGCGTCGTCATCATCCACGACGCGCCCACGCCCTGCAGCCAGGTGCCCAGGTTCGAGGCGACGTTGGCGATCCAGAGCCAGCGGAAGATCGGGTGGCGCAGCGGCCGCCAGGGTGACTGAGGGGCTGAATCGGCAGACGTCATGGATGGAAGAGGGCCGGCAGGCGGATCTCGAAGACCGCTCCTCCGTCCTGCCGGTTCCGTGCCGCGATCGTACCGCCATAGCCCTCGGTGATGGCGCGGGCGATGGCGAGCCCCAGGCCGGTGTGGCCGTTCCGGGCGCGCGGCTCGCCGGGCCGGTAACTGAAGAAGCGGTCGAAGATGCGGTCGAGGTGCTCCTCCGGGATGCCCGGCCCCCGGTCCGCGACGGCCACGGCGGCGACGCCGTCCTGACGCTCGACCCGCAGCGTCACCGCGCTCCCGGCCGGCGAGAAGCCGACGGCGTTGTCGAGCAGGTTCTCGAAAACCTGGCCGAGGCGCTCGGGCGAGGCGCGCACCACCACCGGCTCCGCGGGGACGCGCAGGTCGATGCGCACGTCCCGGCCGCCGCGCAGCCGGAAGCCTTCGGCCACCTCGGAGAGCAGCGCTCCGAGGTCGACCGGCCTGGCCGCCTCGGCCTCCAGATGGGCGTCGATCTCGGTGATCTCGCGCACGCCGGAGAGCAGGCGCTCCATCCGCGCCACCTCGCGCTGCGCGACGGCCAGCAGGCGTTCGCGGTCGGCCGGGTCCTCGACCTCGGCGAGCATCTCGGTCGCCGAGCGGATCGAGGCGAGCGGGTTCTTGAACTCGTGCGACACGTCCGAGGCGAAGCTCTCGATGAAGCGCAGGTGCCCTTCCAGGCGGCGGGTGAGCTGCTCCAGGGCGCGCGTGAGGTCGCCGATCTCGTCGCTCCGCCGCGAGCCGCCGAAGCTGCCGCGCAGCCGGCCGCGGCGGTCGACCAGCGCGTTGGCCTCGTCGCGCAGCCGCCGGAGAGGCAGGGCGATCGTGGTCGAGACCAGCAGGCTGAGCACCACCGCCGCCGCCACCGAGGCGAGGAACACCTGGAAGACGTCGAGCCGGACCTCGACCAGCGCCCCGAGGATGCGGAAGGTGGACTGCGACACCAGGACCGCGCCGACCACTTGGCCGCCGCTGCGCACCGGGATCGCGCTGTAGAGCGTCATCGACCGCTGGTCGCCGGGGGTGGGCCGGGTGGCGGCGCCATAGCGGCCGGCGAGCGCCGCCTGGACCTCGGGTCCGAGCAGCGGCCGGCCGGAAGGGTAGAAGGTCTCGGTCCGCCACGAAGCCCCCTTGGAGGGCTCGGCGGAAGGGTTCAGCCTGCGGTACAGGCGATAGACCACGGCGCCGCCGCGATAGAGCACGCTCTCCCGCGTCTCCCGCGGGACGGGGTAGGAGGAGGAAGGGGACGAAGGGGATGATGAGGACGAGGAGGAGCGGGAGGCCTCGACCTCTTCGCGCCCGGTGCCCGGCGGCCCCAGGCGGCTGGTGTCGGCGAGCAGCTCGCCGCGGCGGCCGACCACCCGCAGCCGCGCCTCCGTCCGCTGCTCGAGCCGCCGCAGGAGCTCCCGGGTCGCCTCGGGATCGATCTCGCCGTGTCCCGAGAGGGCCGCCGCCAGCATCCGTCCCTGCTGCACCATCGCGCGCTCCTGCGCTTCCAGGAGCTGCCGCTCGTAGACCTTGAAATAGAGGAAGCCGGCCGCCGGCAGGAAGACCAGCAGCAGGTTGAAGGCGAGCAGCCGGATCGAGATGCCCGAGAGGAAGCGCAAGCCTCAGCCCTCCCGGTAGCGGTAGCCGAGGCCGTAGACCGTCTCGATGCCTTCGAACCCGGGGTCCACCTCGACGAGCTTCTTGCGCAGCCGCTTGACGTGGCTGTCGATCGTGCGGTCGCTCACGTAGGCGTCGTTGGGATAGGCCTCTTCCAGGAGCTGGGCGCGCGTCTTGACGTGCCCGGGGTGGCGCGCCAGGACGTGGAGCAGGGTGAACTCGGTCACCGTCAGGCCGACCGGGGCGCCGCCCCAGGTCGCCTGGTAGCGGCGCAGGTCGAGCCGCAGGCGGCCGGCTTCGAGCACGCGCTCGTCGGCGTCGGCTGCCGGGTCCGCCGGGTCGGCCGGCGCCTCGCGCCAGGCGGCGCGCCGCAGCAGCACCTTGACGCGGGCGGTCAGCTCGCGCATCGAGAACGGCTTGCAAAGGTAGTCGTCGGCGCCGATCTCCAGACCCAGGACGCGGTCGAGCTCCTCGTCGCGCGACGTCAGAAAGAGGATGGGCAGGCGCTCGGACAGGCCGCGCAGCCGGCGGCAGAGCTCCAGGCCGTCCATGCGCGGCATCAGGATGTCGAGCACCGCGAGGTCGGGCAGGCCGTTCTCGAAGCTGCGCCAGGCCTCCAGGCCGTCCGTGAAGGTCTCGACGCGGTAGCCGGCGCGGCGCAGCGCGAGGCCGACCGTCTCGCGCAGGTCCTCCTCGTCGTCCACCAAGGCGATCAACGCGCCGCTTGGAGCCGTCATGGTGGGCAATGTACCCCAACTCCCGCCGGGCCAGGGAGTTGCCACGATCCCGCCACAATCTCCGCGCGCTCCGCCACGGTTCCGCCCTCTTCACGCCTCCGGCGCGTCGTCTACTGCTCTCCAGGGGCGCGAAGCCCCGCACAACGAGGAGAAGACGATGAACCTACTGAGCTCGGAGCGGCGTCCGCTCAGGGAATCCATGATCTGGAGGATGCTGGTCGTCGGGGTCTTGATGCTGTTGCTCATGATCCCGCTGGCCATGGTGCGGTCGTTGATCTTCGAGCGCCAGCAGCGGCGCAACGAAGTCGTCCATGAAGTCGCCTCCACCTGGGGGAATAGCCAGACCGTCGGCGGCCCGTTGCTCACCGTTCCGTTCCGGGTGCATGGCAAGGACGAGAAGGGCAATGCCACGACCTGGACCGACCAGGCGCACTTCCTGCCCGAGACCTTGAAGGTCGAGGGACGGATCGAGCCGGAGCGGCGGAGCCGGGGCATCTTCGAGGTGATCCTCTACCGGTCCGATCTCCGTCTGACCGGGGCGTTCGCCCGTCCTGACTTCTCGCAGTGGCGGGTCGCCGACGGGGACATCCTCTGGGAGGACAGCGTCCTCACGGTAGGCGTGCCCGACATGCGCGGCATCCGCCGCAACGTCCGGCTCGACTGGCAGGGGCGGAACCTCCCGCTCTCGCCCGGCGGCGCGGAGTCGGGCATCTGGAGCTCCGGCCTGCGCTCCCGGGTCCCCGGCCTCGCCGCGGCGCAGGCCGGCGAGGCCCTGGCTTTCGCCCTCGACCTCGGGATCGACGGCAGTGGCGCGTTGTGTTTCATCCCGCTCGGCAAACAGAACACCATCGCCCTGCGGTCGAGCTGGCCCGATCCGAAGTTCGTCGGCGCCTTCCTTCCCGAGGAGCGCCAGATCACCGGCACGGGCTTCGACGCCCTCTGGAAAGTCTCCTACTTCGGCCGCGGCTATCCGCAGCGCTGGCTGGCCTCCGAGAGCAACCAGGTGATGCGGATGCCGGAGGGGGTACCCGCGGCGGATGGCGCCCTCCAGGCTTCGGCCTTCGGGGTCGAGCTGTTCCTGCCGGTGGACGTCTACCAGAAGACCGAGCGGTCGGTGAAGTACGCCGTGCTGTTCCTGCTCCTCACCTTCCTGACCTTCTTCCTGTACGAGGTCTTCAGCCCCTTCTCGCTGCACCCGATGCAATACCTGCTGGTCGGCTCGGCGCTCTGCCTGTTCTACCTGCTGCTGCTGTCGATCTCGGAGCACGCGCCCTTCGGGCTCGCCTACACGGCCGCCTCGGCCGCGATCGTGCTGCTGATCTCGGGCTACTCGCTGGCCATCCTGCGCGGCCGGCTGCGGGCGCTGGTCATGGCGGGCGTGCTCGGCCTGCTCTACGGCTATCTCTACGTCCTGCTGCAAGCCGAGGACTACGCCCTGATCCTGGGCTCGATCGGGCTCTTCCTGATCCTCTCCCTGGTGATGTACGTCACGCGCCGGATCGACTGGTACGCCCCGCGGCCGGGGCGGGCGGAGGGGGTGGCGGCGCAGGAAGGGTAGGGTAGGCGGAGAGGGGGGTGGCGTCGGGGCGCCCGGGATTTCCATCCCGGGCTACGAAGAAGGGCGTCCTCCGGACTCGCTTTTCCGTAAGTCCCGTAGGGACGTCCTTCTTTGTAGCCCAGGGTGGAAACCCT
>JBKKAU010000186.1:0-7800 GCA_046714475.1 Thermoanaerobaculia bacterium | reverse complement strand
TACACCGGTGTGTATTTTCACACCCGGGGGTCTCTTCCGCGCCCCCTCCGGCGGGTGGGGCCGCCCCCCTTCTCTCCCTCTCGGAACGCCGCGTCGTCCAGGCCGTTCTGTTCGGTGACCCTCCTTTCCAAACCTTTCACTTTCCGGAGGACCTGCCCAAGGGATATATCCATTTATTCCAATTTATCGTTCTATGTCCTGGTGGGGCAGGTGCTCTGGTGTGGATGATCCCGCGGCGGTATGATTGCATCCGGGCAAAGGGTAGGGTGACTCTGGAGAGGAGCTCGCCCCGGATATTGACCTCCGGGGCCGAGGGGAAGGGAACCCTGATGCCGCGCGCTCGCCCTGACTACCTTGGATTCGTCTGACTTCTCGTCGGAGGGCTCTATGTCCGTATCACGCATCCGCGCCGCCGTTCCCGTCTTCCTTTCCATGTCGCTCCTCCTTCTCGGCTCCAACCGTGGCGGCGCGCAGACCGGTCTGCGCTTCACCAACTACGGGCCGCCGCAGGACACCGCTTCCAGCCTGGGACAGAGCGGCGGTGATCAGGGCGTAGGCTCGACCGCCGCGGAGCCCTCGATCGGGGTCAGTCATGCTCCCGGGGCGACCGGAGCGATGATGTACATCGCCTCCCTCGAGACGCTGCGGCTCACCCCCGACCACTGCTCTTCGCCCCCTTCCGTCGAGTGGCTCAACAAGAGCTTCACGACGACCTCGGTCCGCACCCTAGACCCCATCCTCTTCACCGATCACCAGACCGGGCGCACCTTCTCCAGCCAACTCGCCGGCAAGTGCAGCGCGATGGCCTACTCCGACGACGACGGCGACACCTGGGCGCCGACCCAGGGGTGCGGCATGAACGCCGGCGCCGATCACCAGACGATCGGGGGCGGCCCCTTCCCGCCCGACGATCCGCTCCAGGGGACGGGGGGCTACGACCATGCCGTCTACTATTGCTCGCAGGACGTGGCGCTGGCGCAGTGTGCCCTCTCCCGGGACGGCGGCGTCACCTTCGGGCCGGCGGTGCCGATCTACACCCAGGCGGATTGCAGCGAAGTCGGCGGCAAGCTCCACGGCCACATCAAGGTCGCCCCCGACGGCACCGCCTACGTGCCGCAGTCGGGGTGCAGCGGCAAGCAGATCGTGGCGGTGAGCGAGGACGCCGGCACCACCTGGACGGTGCGGCCCATCCCCCAGTCGACCAGCGGTCAGGGTTCCGATCCGGCGGTCTACGCCGACGCTGCCAACCGGCTCTACTTCGGCTACGTCGACGGCGACGGCAAGGTGAAGGTCACGACCACCGACAACCGTGGCCTGACCTGGACCCCGTCGTTCGACGTCGGCGCCGCGGTCGGCGTGCTGGCCGGCGCCTTCCCCCAGGTCGTGGCCGGCGACGCCGGTCGGGCGGCGATCGCCTTCCTCGGCTCCCAGAGCGGCGACCTGGCGAGCGCCTACGGCACCGATGTGACCGCGCCGCACACCTGGCACCTCTACATCGCGGTGACCTATGACGGCGGGACGAACTGGCAGACGGTCGACGTGACGCCCGACGACCCGGTGCAGCGCGGCACCATCTGCATGCAGGGGACGCTCTGCGCCGGCGGCCGGAACCTCCTCGACTTCAACGAGATCGACATTACCGAGGACGGCCGGGTCGCGGTCGCCTACGCCGACGGCTGCGTCGGGGCGTGCCTCGCCGGCCCCCCCAACAGCGGCACCGACGTGGCGCGGATCGCTCTGCAGACCGGCGGCAAGCGGCTGTACGCCGCCTCCGACGCCCCGCCGGCCGCGCCGCCGGCCGCGCCGGCGGTCGAGGCGACATACTCGCCGCCCAACGTCACCCTCACCTGGAGCGAGCCGGAGTCGCCGGCGCCGATCACCGGCTATCGGATCGACCGGCGCCGCACGGGGGAGCCGGACTTCACGGCGCTGGCGATGGTTGATGCGGCGACCTTCTCCTACCTCGATCAGCCCGGCGGCGCCAACCCGGGCCAGACGTCCTACCGGGTCGTCGCCCTCAACGCCAACGGCGCCGGCCCGCACTGCGGCGAGCCCGTGCTGGCGCCGCCGCTCAGCTCGGACCCCTGCACGCCGCCCGGCATCACGGTCGCCGTCGACAGCTTCGACGCCCTGCCGGTCGCCAACTCCAACTACGACGCCCAGTCGGCGTCGCTTGCCGAGCCGTTCCTGGGGCCGGGGACGAGCCGCCTCGTCTTCACCCTCGAGGTCGCCGACCTCGCCACCGACCCGCCGCCGCCCGGCGCCTGGTACGTCCTGTGGAACCGGCCGACGCCCGACGCCGCGGCCGACCGCCGCTACGTCGCGGTGAAGAGCACCGGCCTCCCCGGCGGCGTGACCTTCGAGCACGGCACGGTCTCACCGCCCAACGCCAACGCCGCGACGGCGGCCGGCCCGCTCACCGGCAGCTTCGACCTCGCCGCCGACACCTTCACGATCGAGGCCGATCCGTCCCTCTTCGACGGCATCGGACCGGGCGACGACCTCGCCGGCGTCGAGCTGCGGACCTTTGCCGCCACCAACCCGGCGACGGTGGGGCAGACGGCCGCGACCGACTTCAGCGGCGCCGGCAGCTACACTCTGGTCGGCAACGCCTTCTGCGCCCCCAACGGCTTGCCCATCGCCCAGGACGACGCGGCGTTCACCGACCCGGGCGCGGCCAAAACGATCGACGTCCTGGCCAACGACAGCTATCCCAACGGCGACCCGATGCGGATCGCGGTCGTCTTCCAGCCGCCCCACGGCACCACCGCCAAGACCCCCGACCAGCGCATCCTCTACACCCCCGACAACGGCTTCAGCGGCAGCGACGCCTTCCAATACAAGGTCGCCGACGGGCGCGGCGGCGAGGCGATCGGCAGCGTCACGGTCACCGTCCAGAACCTGCCGAACTTCGCGCCGCACGCCGTCGACGACGCGGCGAGCGTCGCGGCCGGCCACAGCGTCGCCATCGACGTAGTGGCCAACGACACCGATCCGGACGATGACGCGCTGACCATCGCCAGCGTCACGCTGCCAGGTGCCTGCGGCACGCCGCTCCTCGACGCCGGCGCCAACCGCATCAACTTCTTCGCCGACGCCGCCTTCCTCGGTGGCTGTTGCTTCAAGTATGTCGTCCAGGACGGCAAAGGCGGTGCCGACACCGGCGAGGTCTGCGTCAGCGTGACCTGCCCGCCGGTGGCGACCGGCGAGCTGTTCCACGACTTCGAGACCGACGCCGAGGGGTTCACGACCGAGCACTTCCAGAGTCCGCCGGGCTCGCTCGACTGGGCGCTGACCAGCGGTCCGGTCGATGCGACCAATGTCGCCTGGTACACCAACGACCCGGTGATCACCGACCTGTCGAACAAGGACGACCGGCTGGTCTCGCCGCCGGTCGACATCTCCGCCTCCAGCACCCTGGAGTTCCAGCACCGCTTCAGCACCGAAGACACTTTCGACGGCGGGGCGCTCGAAGTGAGCCTCGACGGCGGCGCGAGCTGGCAGTACGTGCCGGCGCCGGCGTTCCTGGCCGGTGGCTACAACAGCACGGCGACCGGCTTCGCGGCGGCCTGGTCCGGCCAATCGCCCGCCTACCCGGTGCTGAACGAGGTCGAGGTCGACCTCTCCGCCTACGCCGGCTTCGGGCGCCGCTTCCGCTGGCGCCTCCTGGCCGACACCAACGCCGGTGCCGAGGGCTGGTGGGTGGACGACGTGCGCTTCACCAGCACCTTCGAGCCGGGAACCTGCGCCCCCATTCAGCCCTGCCAGCCGGGGAGCGGCCTCTGCTATCACACGGTACTACCGTGCCGCGTCTACGACTCGCGCCAGGACGGCCAGAACGGGCGGCTCGCCTCTGATGTCGAGCGCGCCATCGGAGTCGCGGGCGCGGCTGTCTGCGGCATCCCGGCGACCGCGCGGGCGGTGGCGGTCAACCTCACCGCGGTGCAGCCGACCGCGGCGGGGCACATTACCGTCTACACGGACTCCAGCCTCACGCCTTTGACGAGCACGATCAACTTCAGCGCCGGACAGACGCGCGCCAACAATGCCATCCTCAACCTCTCGGACCTCGGCTCGATCATCGCCCGTCCGTACCTGATCGATGGGGGAGACATCGACCTGATCGTCGACGTGTTCGGCTACTTCGACTGAGCGGGATTCTCGGCCGCGGAGTGAAGGTCCCGAATCAGCGGATCGAGAGAGTGCGAACCGCGCACCCGATTGCTGCGCGCAGCTCCGAGATCGGGGTCTGGGCGGCGTCCGCCGCTTCAGGGGTGCGGACGGTTCTTCTGCCAGATCGCCAGCAGGATCAGGCCGTAGGAGACCAGCCGGATGCCATTGATCGTGCCTCTCTATCGGGAGGCGTTCCTCTGCGCCGGCTCGCTTATCTGAGGATGGAACACCTTCTTAAATGCAGGGGGCCTCACGCATCACGCGAAGGAGGCTGCCTCGAAGGGACTCGTCTGGTCCATGTACTTTGTGCGGTTGCCCAAGCGCCGCCCAAAAAACCTCTGGCTCCGAAAGGAGGACTCACGTGAAAAGGTCTGTCGGGTTCGCGGTTGTGTTCCTGTTTGGCATGTCTCACTTGGCCAGCGCCGATCCTGCGATCAAGCCAGGGATTGACGTCTTCACGACGATTGGAGGTACCTATTACGAATTCTCCAAGAATCCTGTCCCTTCCGGATTTTTCTGCGACTCCTCTACGACCTTCACGGGCCGTGTAGCTCTCAAGGGTCTTCCCCTCGAGACCGGTAATCCGGGGCAGCTCCGGAATACGGACACCATCATCGAGCGCCTGGACGAGGCGGTGTTCAACGCGCACGGCGTCGCCGAGACGCGTGTTCGATTCCGGGCGTTGTCGATGGTGAGCGTCGCTCCCATCAAGAGCTCCTGCGGCGCCTATCATGTCTACGTCACGCTGGACGGCAGGCAGCCCATCACGAAGATGCGGATCCACCGCAACCAGGCGGACGGCGGGGTCTTCCGCGCGCCCCTTGCCGCCAATGTGCGTTTGACTTTTGTGCCCGTGCGGGGTACGAGCTCACGCAAGCTCGAGCTCAAGGGAAATGTCACCTTCCGCGGGAAGCCCATCCCGTGGACCTTCCCTGATGGCGAGGTCTTGAAGCAGATGGGACCTGCTGTCGTAGATACCAACGGTGATCTGCGCCCGGATACGCGGCTACCCGGCACCTCAAACTTCACGGCCGGAGTCCCTCCCAAGGCGCTGCGATCGAACAAGGAACGTGGGGAGTGCTACTGCACCTGCCACGAAGACAATGGCGAGCAGCACTGCACAATGGTAAGCTCGAGTGGCGGGTTCTGTGGCATATCGAACAACTGCTTCTGACAACCGGCAGGCCGCCCGTCGAAGTACCCTTACTATCGGCGGAGCGGCCTCTGCCTACTTTCGCTCCCACCTCTCGTCGGGCGCCCAGGGCACCGTGAGGGCGGTCGCCCGGCCGTCCGTGATTTGGAAGTCCACGAAAGTGCTGAGGCCCATGCCCTCGACCCGGAAGCGGGTGGGGGAGGCCGCCATCAGGATCGTCGGCGGATACTCTCCCTGCACGAGCTTCAGGCGGTTGCCCGCGGTTTCGATCCGCATTTCGAGCTCACTCGTCCGTTCCGTATAGGTTCCGGTCAGGCGGGCGAGCTGATCGGCCGGCAGCTCCACCTCCGGGACCCACCGCAGCGCGAACTCCGGCCGCTTCGTCCGTCCCAGGCAGGAGGTGTCGAGCCCCCGCACCGTGCCGGCCTCGATGAACCGGACGATTAGGCTGTCGATGCACTCCATGGCGCCCTCGATGCCGAAAGCGCCATGGCCGGCATCCGGCACCACCACGGAAAGGCTGTTCTTCAAAGTCCGGGCGGCGCGCTCGGCGCTGACCGGAGGCGTCACCGGGTCGCACTCGCCCGAGATCAGGAGCGCCGGCACGTCGGAGACCACCGGGTCCAGGAACCTGCGGTCCACCGGGCGCACCGGCCAGGCCGCGCAGGCCGCCTGCTGCTTGCGGATGCGGAAGTCTCCCAGGAAGGTGCCCCGGACGGCCGCGGGGATCTCATCCTCGCGGATGAAGGGGACGTCCTCCGAGCAGGTGAGGGAGAGATAGTAGCCGTCGGCGAGAGTGCCGAAGTCGCGGCCGGAGGCGAAGTGGGCTCCGGTCTCGGCCAGGAGCTTCCAGTCCCCCTGCGCCGCCAGGTGGATGCTCAAGGGGAGGGTGGATGCCGCGAGGGGCCGGTAAAGCATGTAACGCAGCGTCTGCGCCACGCCGCTGCGGGTCAGCCGCACCTCGAAGGGCTTGCCCGTCTCCCCGTCGGTCAGCGGGACGGCGACCGGCTCCTTCTCCACCTGCCGGAGCACGGCGGCCACCTCGTCGCGGAACCTGGGGAAGGCGCCGTGGCAGGCCGCGTCGGCCTCGCACTCGGCGATCAAGCCATCGAGCGCCCGCTGGGCGTGGATCGCCATGGAGAAGGGACCACGCTCGTCGGGAGGCGCGACGCCTGCGATCGTCGCCGTACGCACCTTGTCCGGGTGCCGGCGCAGGTAGATCAGCGCCGTCCGGCTGCCGCCGGAGCCGCCATAGATGTCGAGCCGGGGGTAGCCCAGAGCGGCCCGCACCTCATCGACGTCGTCGACGCTGGTGTCGTTGGTGTACTGGCTGAAATCGGCGGTCTTCGCCAGGCGCTCGGCGCAGGCCTTCACCTTCTCCGGCGGATAGTAGGAGTCCAGGAGCCCCTGGGCTCCCGCGCTCCCCTGCATCTCCGGGCAGAAGAGTCCTCCCGACCCGCCGGTGCCCCGGAAGTCCACCAGCAGGATGTCCCGCCGCTGGCGGAGCGCTCCGAACAGGTCGAGGACCTCGGGAGCGGACCCCACGTTGGATTCCCCCGGACCGCCGCCGAAGAAGGTAAGGGCGTCGGGGAGCCGGTCGGGCCCCAGGGCCGGGAGGACGGCGACGCGCAGCGGGATCTTGCGGCCGGATCGCGCCGCCCGGTCCTCCCAGACCTCGTAGGTGCCGCACCGGGCCTCCGGTGGGAGGCCGGCGATGGTGGTGCAAGGCTTGAGATCGATCTTCGGGGCCGGCGCGGCAGTCTCCGCCGCCAGGGCCGGGGAGAAAAAGGAAGGCAGAACCGCGAGGGATGCCAGGACAAGGACGGAGACACGGGGCATGAGACCCTCCGCTTGGATTCGTTTACCTAGACGAGCATAGCCTAGATAAACATAGCTTGCCAGAGGGTCGCGAAGTAGAGGAAGGGCTCGACTCCGGCGAGGGTGCCATCGCGCTTCGAGGCTGAAACGCCGGGTGGGTATTGAAGCCCGCTCTGTCCGGTGGCACCTGTTCTGGAGGCCCCCTCTTCTCATTCCTTCTCTACGATCTCTCTCCCTAAGGGCATACCCGACCTCCTCTTCAATGTGCATAGACTAGAAGAATCCAGGAGGTTCGTCAAGTTGCCTATTGACATCCATGCTGGGCCATTCTATTGTACCCGCATACAGAAGTTGAATCGCCGGCGCCGACCCCGGTTCCGGAGACACCGGGCCTCAGGCCCAGAAAGGAGAAGGAGTATGGCGAAGGACACGAGAGTAGGGAGGTTGCAGCGGCTGCTGGCGAGGTTGACCGGCAACCGCGAGGAGCTCCAGCACCTGGAACCGAGCCGCGCCCACCTCGAAGCGCTGTTCGCCCAGATCCAGGAGGCCTCCGACCGGCAGGCTCTCCACACCGCCAGCAAGCAGGAGGCCTCCCGGCAGCTCCAGACCACCCTCACGGAGGCGGAGCGGCTGGCCACCGTCCTGCAGTTGGCGGT
>JBKKAU010000185.1:0-4779 GCA_046714475.1 Thermoanaerobaculia bacterium | reverse complement strand
GCCGGCACCATGTAGTCCGGCAGCCGCTCGCGCAGGGACCTACGCAGCTCGTCGGCCACGAAGTGGCCCACGACATAGGCGATCAGCCGCGACTCGCGCGCCACCACGACCGCCTGGCGGATTCCGGGCAGGGCGGACAGCCCCGCCTCGATATCTCCCAGCTCGATGCCAAGGCCGCGCACCTTGACCTGATGGTCCAGACGGCCCAGGAAGTCGAGGGAGCCGTCGGGCAGCCAGCGCGCGAGGTCGCCCGTGCGGTATAGCCTGGCGCCCCTGGCCCCGAAAATGCCGCCGAACGGATCGGGGATGAACCGCTCCGCCGTCAGGCCGGGCCGGCGCAGTTAGCCGCGCGTCACGCCCGCTCCGCCCACCAGCAGCTCGCCGGCCACGCCGGCCGGCACCGGCCGCAGCTCCGGGTCCACGACATAGACCTTGCTGTTGGCGATCGGCCGGCCGATCGGCACCCGGCGCGGATCCTGCCCCGGCGCGCAGGCCCAGCGCGTGGTGTCCACCGAGATCTCCGTCGGCCCGTACTGGTTGTCCAGCGGCGCGGGCAGGCGCGCCAGCGCCCGGTCGCGCAGCTCCGGAGTGAGCGCCTCGCCCCCCGAGAAGACCTGGCGCAGCGAGCCGCACGTCTCTACATCGTCTTCCGCGAGGAACGCCGCCAGCATCGACGGGACGAAATGGACGAACGTGACCCGATTCTCGCGCAGGACGCGCACCAGATAGGGACCGTCGCCCTGCCGGCCCGGCTCGGCCAGGACCAGCCGCGCCCCGGCCCAGAGAGGGGCGAAGCACTCCCAGATCGAGAAGTCGAAACCGAAAGACGCCTTCTGGAGCACCGCGTCGCGCTCGTCGAGCCGGTAGACCTGCTGGGCCCAGCCCAGCCGGTTGCAGATGCCCCGGTGCGGCACCATCACGCCTTTCGGCCGGCCCGTCGAGCCCGAGGTGTAGATGACGTAGGCCAGATGGTCGGGAGTCACCTCGACTCCGAGGGGCTCGGTCTCCTCGTCCGAATTCCACCGGGCATCCAGAGGTACGGTATGGCGGCCGCCCGCCGCCGTCCTCACCCGCTCGCGGAGGTGCTCCTGGAGCAACAGGATCCGGGCGCCCGAGTCGTCGAGCATGAAGGCGAGCCGCTCCGATGGATAGGTCGGATCGAGAGGCAGCCAGGCGCCGCCCGCCTCCAGGATGGCGAGCATGCCCACGACCATGGCCGGCGAGCGGTCGGCGCAGAGGCCGACGACCTCGTCCGGACCGACGCCGAGCTCCCGCAGGTGGCGGGCCAAGAGACGGGCGCTGCCGACCAGGCGGCGGTACGTCCACTGTTCGCCCCCCAGCTCGACGGCCACGGCGGACGGCGTCCGCGCCGCCTGCAGGGCGACGGCGTGATGGAGACAGCCCTCCGTGATCCCCTCGACCCGCGTGTCGTTCCACTCTCCCAGGACCTGCCGCAGCTCGGCCGCGGTGAGCAGGTCCAGCTCGCCGACGCGGCGCTCCGGCGCTTCTCCCACATTGGCGGCCATGCCGGCGAGCAGCGTGGCGAGGTGCTGGAGCAGGCGCGGCGCCGCATCGCCGTCCACGCGGGCGCGGTCGGTCGAGAGGTGCAGGGAGACCTGGTCCGCCGCCGTGAGGACCAGGGTGACGGGGTAGTTGGTGCTCTCGAAGCTGCGCAGGTCGCGGATCCCAAGCCCTCCGGAGCCGGCGCCGTCCGCGTCCGGGTAGTTCTCGAACACGTAGAGCGTCTCGAACAGCGGCGAGCCGGCGGGGACCTCGCTCCATTTCTGGATCTGGGCCAGCGGGGTGTGCTCCAGCTCCTGGCGGGCGAGCTGGCGCTCCTGGAGGCGTTGCAGCCAGGGGGCCAGGGGCTCGGCGCCGTCCACCCGCACCCTCACCGGCAGGGTGTTGACGAACATGCCGACCATGGTCTCGACGCCGGGCAGAGCGGCCGGCCGGCCGGAGACCACGCCGCCGAAGAGCACGTCCTCGCCGCCGCCGTAGCGGCTGAGGAGCGCGGCCCAGGCGCCGAGGGTGACGGTCTGCAGGGTCAGTTTGCGCCGTGCCGCCAGGGCCTGCAGCTCCGCCGTGACCTCGCGGGAGAGCCGGACCTCGTGCTCGTCGTAGCCCGCGGCGTTCTCCGCCGGGTCCGCCGGGTGGTTGACTCCGGGGGCGCCGAGGATGCCGAGGGAGTTGGCAGCGCTGAATCCGGCGAGCTCCTCGCGCCAGAACAGCTCCGCCCGGGTCATGTCCTGCTTCCGCAGCCAGACGACGTAGTCGCTGAACGGCCGCGCCGGCGCCAGAGCCGGTCTCCGGCCCTCCCGCAGGGCCGGGTAGACAGCCCCCAGCTCCCGCACCAGGAGGGGGAGCGACCAGCCGTCGAGCAGCAGGTGGTGGGACGTCCAGAGGAACCGCAGCTCGCCGTCGAGGCGGATCAGGGAGAAACGCATCAGCGGCGCGCCGTCCAGGGGGATCGGAGCGTGCCGGTCGTCATGCCGCAGCTCTGCGTAGCGGCGCTCCCGCTCCTCGGCGGAGAGGCCGCGCCAGTCCGGCTCCCGCCAGGGGAGGGAGACCTCCTTGCGGACGACCTGCCGGGGCTCGTCGAGGCCTTCCCAGAGGAACGCCGTGCGCAGCACCGTATGGCGCTCGACAAGCCTCTCCCAGGCCTGCCTGAACAGCCGGGAATCGAGGTCCGCCGGCAGGGTGCAGGTGACCTGGGTGACGTAGACCCCGGACCCGGGCGCCATCAGGCTGTGGAACAGCATGCCGCCCTGGAGCGGCGTCAGGGGATAGACGTCGTCGATGGTCTTCAGGTCCGACAGAAGCGCCAGCTTGTCGAAGTTGCCGGCGTCGAGCGCGGCCCTGGGGAAGTCGGAGGGCGTGAAGACCTCCTCGCTCTCCCGGGCGTGCTGGATCAGCTGCCGCAGCGCGCCGGCGTACGCTTCGGCCAGCCGCTCCACGGTCTCGCGGCGATGCGTCCGCGAGCCGTAGGTCAGAGCGATCTGGAGCCGGCCGCCGTCCACCATGCCGCTGACCTCCAGCAGGTGGGTGCGGTGGGCGCGCGGGCTCCGGCTGGGGCCGGTGCCGGTCGTGGAAGCCCGGAAGAGGGAGAGCGCGTCGGCGGTGGCGTCGGCCTGGCCCAGGTAGTTGAACAGGACCTCGGCCGCCGGAGCCTCTTCCAGGAGGCGGGCCGCCTGCAACAGGCCGTAGCCGATGCCGCGCCCGGGCACGGCGCGCAGCCGCTCCTTGGCGCTCACCAGGGCACGGCTGGGATCGGCGTCGCCCGCCTCCAGGACGACCGGGTAGATCGAGGTGAACCAGCACACGGTGCGCGAGACGTCGAGGTCGTCGACATCGCCGGATATCGGCTCGCGGCCATGCCCTTCGAGGTCCACCCGCAGCCGCGGCGACCCGGTCCAGCCCGCCAGGGCCCGCGCCAGGGCGCTGAGCAGCGCGTCGTCGATACGGCTGTGGTAGACCGCCGGCAGGGTCTGGAGCAGGTCCGTCGTCTCTGCGGCGGTGAGCTCGAAGGTGACCGTGGCCTCGTCCCCGTTCAGGTTGCCCGTCTCCGGGAAGTCCACCGGCAGAGAGGGGAGGGGGACCTGGACGGTCTCGCGCCAGTAATCCATCTCGCCGGCCAACGCCCCGGCATGCCCGGTCAGGCGGCGCGCCCACTCCTGGAACGAGGTGGTTTTGGGCGGCAAGGCGGCCCCGCGGTACGCCGCCTCCAGGTCTTCGAGCAGCACGCGCCAGGAGACGCCGTCCACGACCAGGTGA
Source organism: Thermoanaerobaculia bacterium (assembly GCA_046714475.1). Lineage (GTDB taxonomy): Bacteria > Acidobacteriota > Thermoanaerobaculia > Multivoradales > UBA5704 > DASPJI01. Next base: position 1,005 of record JBKKAU010000185.1, on the reverse strand, counting down.
TGGGTCGCCCAGAGCAGCCGTGACGCCCCCTCAAAAAGACAGAGGCGGGTAAGAGGCCCGGTGGACAGGTCGAAGCCTGCCTGGAGAGCCGCGGCGGCGGACTCGCAGGCCTCATCCCGGCGGGACGCCGGCAGGCCCGATAAGTCGACCTGATGGAAGGGCGCCACCGGCTCGGACTCCGCGTTCTCCTGCCGACCGTCGAACCGCATGCGCAGGGCGTCGTGGTGCTCCACGATGGCGGCCATGGCGCGGTCCAGGGCGGCGGGAGAGAGGGGCTCCCGCGGCTCCAGCCGGATCGCCTGGTTGTAGTGGTGCGGGTCGGCAAAACCCTGCTCGAAGAACCAGCCCTGGATCGGAGTGAGCGGCACCTCGCCCGTCACCGGTCCCTGCGCGGCGAGGGCGACCGCACCGGTGGCTGTGGCGTGAAGGGCAAGCCCGGCCACGGTCTGGTGCTCGAAGATCTGCCGCACGCCGAAGAGCAGGCCGGCCTGGCGCGCCCGGGCCACGATCTGGACGGAGAGGATCGAGTCGCCGCCCAGCTCGAAGAAGTTGTCGTTCACTCCCACTTGCGGCACGCGCAGGACCCGCGCCCAGACCGCCGCGAGGATCTCCTCCTCGCGGGTGCGCGGCGCCACGTAACCCTCGCCCGCGCCGGATTGCTCCGGAGCCGCCCCGGCAGACAACGCTTTGCGGTCGATCTTGCCGTTGGAGGTCAAGGGCAGCGCCGAGAGCGTGACGAAGGCGGCCGGCACCATGTAGTCCGGCAGCCGCTCGCGCAGTGCCTGGCGCAGCTCCGCGGCCGCGACGTCGCCGACCACGTAGGCGACCAGACGCGACTCGCGCGCCAGCACCACCGCCTGGCGGACTCCGGGCAGCGCCGACAACGCCGCCTCGATCTCACCCAGCTCGATGCGGAAGCCGCGGATCTTCACCTGGTGATCGAGGCGGCCCAGGTACTCGACGGCGCCGTCACTCGCGTGGCGGGCGAGGTCGCCCGTCTTGTAG
>JBKKAU010000184.1:0-10772 GCA_046714475.1 Thermoanaerobaculia bacterium | reverse complement strand
GAGAAGACCCGGGCTCGCCGCCGCCTTCGGAGTGGCCGCGCTGGATGTCCGAGCTGGTACGAGCTGGCCAGACAGGCGCGCTCAACGCGCCGGAGACCGGCGCGTCCGTAGCGGTCCACGCGCGCATGCCGATCGGCTGGGCGGCATCGGGCGAAGAGTGGGAGGCGCTGGCGCGCGAGCTCGAAAAGGCCGCCCCCGGCCTGGCGCTCGCCTCGATCCCGCGGGTCGGCCTGGAGCTGCGCGAGCTGGCGCTGGGCGACCTCGCGCGGTCGAGCGGCGTCGCGCTGCTGCTGGTCGCGACGGTGGTCCTGATCTCGATGCGCGGCCGGCTCTCCGACTCGCTGTTGTCGGCCTTGCCTCTCGCGCTGGGCTGCCTCTGGGCGTTCGGTCTATGGGGCGCCCTGGGCCGGCCGGTCGACCTGTTGACGGTCTCGACGCTGCCGGTCCTCTTCGGCACCGGCATCGACCTCGGGGTGCACGCCGTGGTGGGCGGGCGGCTGCGGCCGCAGGGGGGGATCCGGAAGACGGTCCAGGAGTCCGGCCTGGCGATGCTGCTGATCGCGCTGACCACCGGCGCCGGCTTCGGCAGCCTGGGGGCTTCGCGCGTGCCGGGGCTCCAGAACGCGGGCGCGATCGTGGCCCTGGGGGTCGCGCTCTGCCTCGCGGCGACATTTCTGGTGCTGCCGGCCGTCGAAGCGTTGCGCCGCAGGGTATAATGGGTGAAAGTTTGGAAAGGTTGGAGGTCGTAGTGTCATGAGCGTAGCCGCGACGAGCGGCGAGTTGCCGCCGCACGCTCCCGAGGCAGCCGGCTGGATCCGCCGGCTGCTGGGACCGTTCTACGTCACCGGCGTCTTCTGGTTCCGGTTTCACCGCTGGGGCGTCCAGGCGATGCCTGGCTGGGCCCTGGCCATCCTCCTCTGGGTCTTCACCGCGTTTTTCCAGGTGGTGCTGCGCAACATCCGCGCGGCCGTCGCGTCGAACCTGGAGGCGGTGCTCGGCCCCTGCGGCTGGTGGGAGCGCGAGCGGCGGATCTTCCGGACCCTGCGGACTTTCGCCTGGTCTCTTTCGGAGCGTTACGAGCGCCTGAGCACGGACCACCGGTTCACGGTCGAGTCCGAGGCCTGGGAGCACTGGCAGGAGCTCGAGGCGTCAGGCCAGGGCTTCATCCTGGTCACCGCCCACATCGGCAACTGGGAGGTGGGCTCGATGGTGCCCGCGGCCGAGGAGAAGCGGCGCGTGCACCTGGTCCGCGAGGCCGAGACCGATCCGCAGGCGCAGCAATTCATCGCCGAGCTGCTCCGCAGCCGCGCGTGCGACCTCTATACGACCCACTTCGCCGAGGACCCGCACCTCGGCATGTTCCTGCTCGACGCCCTGCGCCGGGGCGAGATCGTCGCGCTCCAGGGCGACCGCCCGCGGTGCGGCGGCAAGGTCGCCGAGGTCGAGCTGTTCGGCCGTCCCTTCCCGATCCCGGTCGGGCCGGCCGCCCTGGCCCGTGCCGCGGGGGTGCCGATCCTGCCTGTCTTCGTCCTCCGTGAAGGACGCCGGCGCTATCGCTGCTGGATCCGGGAGCCGATTCGCGTCGCCCAGAGCGACGACCGCCACCGCGACATCGAAGAGGCCCTGGCCCGCTTCGCCGGCGAGCTGCAGAGAGCGATCACCCTCCGCCCTTACCAGTGGTTCTGCTTCCGCAAGCTCTGGGACTGATCCGCTGTAGCCCACGTCCGCGCATCGCCTCCAGTCATCGAAGCGCTCTCAAGCGTTTAGAATTCTCGACATGGCGGAGGACCAGACCCTCTGGATGACCCGGATCCTGGAGACCTCTCTCCAGGAGTCGGGCCTTTCCGAGCGGGAGGTCGAGAGGCGCCTGGGGTGGCGCCGGGGGACGCTGGAGCGGATGCTCCAGGGGGAAGCCGCCCTCTCGCACGAGCAGGTCATCGAGGTCCTGGACGTCCTGAACCGCGACCTGGAGCTGGCCAGCCTCCACCGGCGGCGGGCTTCGGGCACTTCCATGGTCCAAGACCTGGTGGACCGCTTCCGCCATCTGGGCAGCTGCGACGCGGAGGCCGTCGCGGTGTCGCTGGCACCGCCTTCCACCATGGCCGACCTGGAGAGCCATGTGGACTCGATCCTCCGGGAGGCGTTCGGGTTGGAGCCGGGCGCGGGCGAGGACGCTGAAGACGAAGACGCCTGACCGGTGTCGGCCAGGCGTCGTTCGCGAGCGGAGGTGGGCTTCTAGAAGGTCCGCAGCTTGATCTTGAGGTTGGGCCGCCCTTCGAGGCTCTTGAGGTAGACCCGCACCGAATGGAGCAGGCCGACCGAGGCGCGGTCTTCGTCGAACGAGGTGCGCAGCAGCAGCAGCGCCGCCAGCGCCTCGCGGGCGATCCGCCGCGCCTGGAAAGCCACGATCAGCTCTTCCACCAGTTGGCGGGCCTCGGCGGTCTTGTCCTGGGACAGCCAGACCGCGGCGAGGTCCAGCGAGACCAGGGCCGCGTGGTAGTGCAGCCCCGCCTCTTCGAGCTCCCGCCGCACCCGCCGGAAGTTCTTCTCGGCCTGCGTGAGCCGGCCCAGACCGGCGGCGACCCTCGCCTCCAGCCAGCGCAGCTTGAGCAGGTTCAGACGGTCGCCCTCGGCGAAGTAGGCCTGCCGGCTGCGCCGCAGCAGCCGCCGGGCCTCCTCGAAGCGCCCGCAGTCGGCCATGAAGCCCGCCAGGTTGTGGACCGCGGAGATCACCAGCTTGGGGTCGCGGGCCGGCTGGATCATGGTCAGGCCCGTCCGCAGGAGGTCGATCGCCTGCTCGGGCTCGTTGCTGTAGCCGGTATAGAGGCCCATGCTGAGCAGCGCGCGGCCGGCGTTGTGACGGTCGCCATGCCGCTCGTAGAGCGCATGGACCGCCTTGAGCAGGACGAGCGCCTCGGCAAAGCGCCGCTGATAGCCGCAGAGAGAGGCGGTCAGGTCCATGATGCGGACGAGCAGCAGGGGATCCTGGGTGCCGCGGGCGCTCCACTCGATGGCCCGCTTCAAAGTCCGCTCGGCGGTCTGCAGGTCGTCGGAGACACGGTAGGCGTTGCCGAGCTCCGCCAGGGTGCGCGCCCGCATGTCCGCCACCTGCTCCCGTCCATAGACCATCGGATCGAGCTCTTCGGCGACCGAGACCGCCCGCTCCGCCAGGAGCACCATCTGCTCCGGGTCGTGGTGGCGGCAGGCCTGGCTGCGCGACAGCAGGGATTCACACAGCCCCCAGCTCTGAGCGGAGTTGGCGCTCCGGAAGAACGGCACGTCCAAGGAATCAGCACCGGCGAACGCCGTCTCCGGATTCGCGGAGCGCAGCTCCTCCCGCGTCAGCCCGGTTCCAGCGATATGTAGGTAGTGGCTCAAAGTCGCTCCTCCCGCACGGCGTCTCTATGCATTTTGTGTACCATGACGAGCACCTGCTCAAAGACTTGGGATCCGGAAGTCTTCAGGAATCAGCTCTTAGCCGTTCGGGTCGATGCCCCAACCGGCGTCGTTGCTCGGATCGCACGGGTTCTGCGCGGTGCATGAATTGCTCTGCGTCGTCGTCCCGGGCTCGGTGAGCGTCTTCTCGGTCACCCCGAACCAGCCCGTCCAGACCTCGGTCACCCAGCTCCAGGCCTGGCCAAGGAAACCTTCGGACGACTCCTGGGCGCGCACGGACACCTCTCCGACACCAAAGAGGGTGTCGGCCTGAGCGGTGGCGCCGGACAATACGAGGGCGAGAGCGAAGACGGCGGTGGTAAGACTCTGGGAGGACTTTCTGGTGCTCATCTCGATCTCCTATGCCGCGGTGGGCTTTGAGCCCTGGGAGCGGCGGCGGCGGGAGGGTGAATCCGCTCTCACGCCCCTTGTTGGATGAAGGCTAAATGCAACGACCTTGCCAACGTACTCCTGAAGGTGAAATCCGCCGGGGGAGATATAGGTATGAGGGGATAAGCCAGGTGGGATACTCAATTATTCAAAGGAAGTTGTCATGATTACGCGGCCCCATGTCTTCTTGCAGAACGCCCTGGGCGGTGTGCTGGCCGGCGTCGGCCATTGGGCCCTGGGCCTGTCCGCCCGACTGGCCAAATCCGACCTCATCCGCCATGGCTACGTGCCGCGGCCCGACGACGTGTTCATCGCGACCGCTCCCAAGTCGGGGACGACCCTGATGCAGATGATGCTCTACCAGCTCACGACGGACGGCTCGATGAGCTTTTCCCACGTCGACAGCGTCTCGCCGTTCTTCGAGCTCGACTTCATGCGCGGGGCGCCGCCGGGTTTCCACGAACGCTTCCCCTCGCCGCGGATCTTCAAGACGCACCTGCGGTATGAGCACATGCCCCAGGGCGTGCCGCGGGTCCTCTACATGGTCCGCGACGTGTGGGACGTCGCGCTCTCGTCCTACCACCACGAGCTCCTGGTCAACGGCATGGACGTCGACCTCGGCGTGTTCCTCGACCGCTACCTGGCCGGGCAGACCCGCTTCATCTCCTGGTTCGACCATCTGGAGTCCTGGTGGCCGCACCGCAACGAGCCCACCGTCCTCTTGCTGCGCTACGAGGAGGCGATCCGTGATCTGGAGGGGACGGTGCGCAGGGTCGCCGCCTTCTGCGGTATCCCGATCGACGAGCGGGCGATGCCGCGGATCCTCGAACGCTGCGGCCTGGAGTTCATGAAGCGGCACGACGCCAAGTTCGATCCCCGGATGCGGCGCGTCATCCCCGGCCAGGGCGAGGGCGGGACGTTCATCCGGGAAGGCAAGGCCGGCAAGGGCCGGCAGGCGCTAGGCGAGCGTCACCGGGAGGAGATCGCCAAGCGTCTCGACGCCCTCACGAACAAGCTCGGCGTGGGGGGCTCCGAGCTGCTGCGCGGCCCGTCCTGACGGGTCTCCGCATTTGCGGAGTCCCTATAGTGCGTCCGGCCTGACTCCGATCCGGTACCGAGGCGCACCCTTCTTTTCAGGACGTCCTCACAAGGAGACCCATGGAACCGACGCTCCATAGATTCCGCAACAACGCTTCGGCGATCCGATACGGCAACCCGGCCTGGGAAGAGGCCCGGGAGCAGCACCTGATCGGCCTGCAGATCAAGGTCCTGGACGACGACCGGCTGCTGGAGGAGACGGGGCATGCCTTCGTGAACCTCTGCTCCTGCTCTTATCTCGGGCTGCACAACCACCCGGCCATCGTCGAGGGGGCGATCGCGGCCTTGCGGCGCGAGAAGGTCATGGACGTGCCGATCTCGCGCGTCCGGATGCAGCTGTCGATCGTCAACGAGCTCGAGGAGCGGCTCTCCTCGCTCTTCCGGGCGCGCTCGATCAGCGCCATCACGGCCAGCGCGGCGAGCCTGGGCGTGCTGCCGCTGATCGCCTCGGGGCACCTCTCGGACGGCCGGCCGCCGGTGATGGTCTTCGACAAGTTCTGCCATTTCTCGATGAACCTGGTCAAACCGATCTGCGCCGACGAGACCCAGGTGCTCACGTCGCCGCACAACGACATGAATTTCCTCGAGGACGTCTGCAAGCAGCACCCGCGCGTCGCCTACGTCGCGGACGGGGCCTACTCCATGGGCGGCTGCGCCCCGGTCGAGGAGCTGCTGGAGCTGCAGGACCGCTACGGGCTCTTCCTGTTCTTCGACGACTCCCATTCGCTCTCCGTCTGCGGCGAGCGCGGCGAAGGCTATGTACGCTCGCGGATCCAGGGCGACCTCAACCCCTTGACCGTGATCGTGGCCTCCCTCTGCAAGGGGTTCGGGGCCGCCGGCGGCGTCATCATGCTGGGGCCCAAGGAGCACGAGTCGATCGTGCTGCGCTGGGGCGGTCCGATGGCCTGGTCGCAGAAGCTGAACACCGCGGGCATCGGCGCCTGCCTCGCCGCGATCGACATCCACGAGTCGCCCGAGCTCGGGCGACTGCAACAGCAGCTGCGGCGGAACCTCGCTCTGTTCGACGAGCAGATCGGCACCGAGCAGAAAGGGGACCTCTTCCCGATCCGCCTGATCGTGACCGGGGAGGAGGAGCGGGCCACCGGATGCTCCGGCGGGATCTACGAGCGCGGCTTCTACACCTCGGCGGTGTTCTTCCCGATCGTCGAGAAGGGCAAGGCCGGCCTGCGGGTGATGCTCCGGGCCGACAACCGGCCGGAAGACATCCTGGCGTTCTGCGACGCCGTCCGGGACATCGTCCATGTGGACTGAGACCCTGGACGCCCCCGTGGCCCGGCAGGCGGCCCGCGAGACGATCGCCTGCCGCTCCCTGATGCTCACCTGCGGCCTGCACCCCCACCAATATGACCGGGGGGAGGAGCTGGGGGCCGACATCGTGACCCTCGACGTCGAGGACTCGGTCCCGCCGGCCTCGAAGCCCGAGGCGCGCCGGGCGGTGCTGCCGTACTTCACCCGCCCGCCGCGCCCCGGGTTCACCCGGTCGCTGCGCATCAACAGCCTGCGCTCCGCGGACGGGCTGCGCGACGTCCTCGCCCTGCTCGAGAGCGGCATCGCGCCCGAGGCCCTGATGGTGCCCAAGGTGGAATCGGCCGAGGAGCTGCTCATGCTCGAGCACCTGGTCTGCGGCCGGTTCGAACGGCTGGGCTTCATGCCGATCATCGAGACGGCGCGCGGCCTCTGCGCCGTCGAGGAGATCGCCACCGCCACGCCGCGCGTCCGGGCGCTGGTGCTCGGCACGGCCGACCTCGCCACCAGCCTCGGCTCGGTCATGACCTGGGAGCACCTGGCCTTCGCGCGCTACCGCCTGCTGGCCGCCGCGGCCAGCGCCGACGTCCCGGTCATCGACTCCCCGTGCTTCGACCTCGACGGCGACGCCGGTCTGCAAGCCGAGCTGCGCAAGGCGGCCGAGATGGGGTTCGCGGGCAAGTGCGCGGTCCACCCCACGCAGGTGCGGGCGATCACCGAGGCCTTTACCCCGCCCCCGTCGGCCATCGCGCGGGCGCGGGAGATCCTGACCCACACCCGGGAGAGCGGCGGGCGCATCTGCGTCATCGACGGCCAGATGATCGGCCCCCCGGCCGTGGCCGGCGCCCGCCGCCTGCTGGCCCGCGCGGGCCAGCTCCACCAGCGCGATTGATATAAGGTGGGGTCCGTCAGGAGGACGCCATGGAGGATATCCGCGCCTACAAGAAGGTCGGGGAACGCCGCTTCCGCGAGTCGCGCGGCCTCTTCTTCGAAGACGTCACCCCCGGGGCCATCATCGAGCACCGGCCGGGCCGCACGATCACCGAGACCGACAACATCTGGCATTCGCTGCTCGCGTTGAACCCCCATCCGCTGCACATTGACAACGCCTACTCCGCCAAGACCGAGTGGGGCCGGCCGCTGGTATCCAGCCTGGTCACCCTGTCGATCATCGCCGGCATGAGCGTCAACGGCACCAGCGCCCGGACGATCGCCAACCTCGGCTGGGACAAGATCCGCCTCACCGCGCCGGTCTTCGTCGGCGATACGGTCTACGCCGAGAGCGAGTTCCTGCGCAAACGGCTCTCCCGGTCGCGCCCCGACCAGGGCATCGTGACCGTCGCCACCCGCGGCATCAAGGACGACGGCACCGTCGTCCTGACCTACCGCCGGAGCTTCCTGCTGCCGACCCGGGAGCATGGGGTGGAAGACCTTGCCGGCTACTAGCACGCGGGCGGTGGTCTTCGACGGCCACGGCGGCGTCGAGGTGATGCGGATCGCCGCGGTGCCGCGGCCGGAGCCGGGGCCGGAAGACCTCCTGGTGCGGGTGCGGGCCTCGGCGCTCAACCGCGCCGACCTGCTGCAGCGCTCCGGCGAGTACCACCCGCCGCCGGGGGAGTCCGGTATCGCCGGCGTCGAGATCGCCGGCGAGGTCGAGGCCTGGGGCGAGGGCGTCCAGGGCTTCCGCCGTGGCGACCGGGTGATGGGCTTGGTCGGCAGCGGCGGCTACGCCGGGCACTGCCTCCTCGACGCGGGGATGGCGGTGCCGGTGCCGGACGCCTGGTCCTGGGCCGAGGCCGCGGCCGTGCCCGAGTCCTTCTATACCGCCGACACCACTCTGTTCGAGCTGGGGGAGCTGGGGCCGGGGCAGACATTGCTGCTCCACGCCGCGGCGAGCGGAGTGGGGACCGCCTGCATCCAGCTCGCCCGCGAGGTGGGGGCCCGGGTCTTCTGCACCGCCGGCTCGGACGAAAAGATCGCCCGCTGCCTGGAGCTGGGAGCCGACGCCGGCGTCAACTACAAGACGCACGACTTCGTCGACGCGGTCCGCGGCTGGACCGGCGGCACTGGCACCGGCGGCACCGGCGGCGTCGACGTGGTCGAAGACTTCATCGGCATCCCCTATCTCGGACGCAACCTGTCCGTCTTGAAGGACGGCGGCAGGCTGGTCCAGGTGGGGCTGATGGGCGGCTGGGCCGGCGAGATCGACCTGCTGCCGGTCGTGCTGCGCCGGCTGCAGATCAAAGGCTCGGCCATGCGTCCGCGTTCGCTCGCCGACAAGCGGGCAATCACCCGCAAGTTCCGCGACCGCTGGCTGCCGCTCTTCCTCGAAGGGCGGCTGCGGCCGGTCGTCGACTCCGTTTTCCCCTTCGAACAGGTCGCCGACGCCCACGAGCACATGGAAGCCAACCGCAACTTCGGCAAGATCGTCCTGACATTGGGTTGACGCGGCGGGTCAGGGGGGTGAGGGAAGGCGAGGCGGCAGATCGTTCTACTACCGGCAGGTTGTAACGATCGATTTCACGGACCACAACTTCGAAGAGCATCGAGAGGAGTCATAGCATGTCCCAGTCCACACTCGCCGCCCCGCAGCTGGTCATCAACAGCCGCATGATCTATTCGAGCTGGATACCGGCCGACCCCAAGGGCGCCGCGGCGCTGCTGCCCAAGCGTCTGACCCCCGCCGCGAACGGGGCGATCTACATGAACCAGTACGTCGTCGACTCCGAGGAGCAGACCTCCGGGTTCGGCGCCTACTCGCTGACCTATCTCGGCCTCGACCTCGGCAACGTGACCGCGCCGGACGGCGTCACGCCCGGGCGCTTTTTCACCGGCTACTTCAACTCCTCCGAGGTGATGCGGCAGTACGTCGCCGAGCGCGGCGTGCCGGCCTCCCCGGGCTCGACCACGGTCGAGGTGAACGGCCACGAGCTCGAGGCCGTGACCTCGGTCGACGGGGTGCCGATCCTCCGCACCCGGGCGCGCGTCGGCAAGAAGATCGGCGTGGTGGCGCGCGGCCACCTCACCTACGTGACGCAGCTCGACGGCAAGATCCTGGGCGGCAACTACGCCTACATCGGCGAGCTGGTCGATCCGTTCGAGCTGCAGTCGGTCGAGTTCCTGGCCAAGGACCACCCGGTCTGGGTGCTGCGGCCGGCCGAGCCGTTCCAGCCCGTGACCGGCTCCTCCTGGTTCGCGCCGCGCGACTCCTTCGTCTACCCCGGCGGCGAGTACGAGATCTGATCGTCCGCTCGGCTCCGAAGGCCGTTCCTGCCGAAGGGCGCCATGAAAATGGCGCCCTTGCAAGGCTAGAGCTGGTCCACCCAGCGGAAGGCTAGCTGTCAGGGCAGGCGGGTGACGAAGACCGGCAGATAGAACGGTTCATCCTCCAGATCCTCGAGCTCGTCGTCGTCCACAGGCGTGAAGTAGGCCGGGTGCAGCCAGTCGAGCATCACGACGCGCGCGGTGATGAGCATCAGGTCGTCGGTCTCTACGGGGATACAGCCGAACGGGAGGCGTCCGTGCGACGGCGAGACGAGGCTGAAACAGATCGTCCGCTCCTGGAAGTCGTGCCAGCAATAGAAGAGCATGGGGACCAGAGGCGGCTCGCTCAGAGCTTCCCGGAAATCTTCGATCACCGCCTGGACGAACTCCGCCACCGCCTCGGCCGTGATCCCCTCCTCTTCATCCTCTCTCGGGGAGAAGTGCCATACGTTCTCGAGGGCTTCGTGGTTGATGTCCTCCTCGTCGATACAGATCTCATGGTCCTTGACCATGTCAAACCACTGGGAGAGGACGGGAGCGCCGAACATTGCGGGATCGTAACAGGATCTCGATAAATCCGGGCCGGACAGAAGGAGCGCAAGAGGCAGGGGCGGGCCCGGAGGCCCGCCGGGGCTCACCGCACGGCGAAGTTGTTGTTCAGGCCTTCCTCTGCCGGGGATCGGCGGCGTGGGTCGATCTGCCGGCGGATGCCGGCCCCAGCCCGTGGTGCCCGGCATGTGGCCAGGCCGGCGATCTGCGCCCTATAATCGTCGATCATGGATTCCGAGACGTCTCCACCGAGCGGCGCCGCGCCGGGAGCCGCCGAGATTCCGGCCGAGTGGCTGGCCGAGTTTGAGGCCGCTGCCCGCCGGCCGCTGCCGACCCGCTTTCGCTACGCCTTCATTCACACCTACAAGCCGGTGCTCGACGACGAGCCGTTTCGTGCCTTCGACACGACCGCTGACTACCGGCGCTGGTGTGAGGAGAACCTGCCGGACTGGCTGGGATATGGGCGCCTTTGAGTACCGGCAGGCCGAGGAGATCCGCGACGCCTTCGCCCGCCATGGCGCCTGGCGGCGACACGTCGAGGTCGAAGGCTTCTTCGTTTGCCACCCCGACGACATCATCGCCAGCAAGGAAGCGAGCGGCCGCGCGAAAGATCGCGAGTCGCTACCCCGGCTGCGTTCGTTCCGCGAGTACTGGCTGCAACGTCACGGCCGCTCCTGACACTCACTGTCCATCCTCTCGAGCGCCCGGCCGGGATGTTCACCCCCCGGCCGGGGCCAGAGTGCTACTGATACGTCACCACGAGCTGCGGC
>JBKKAU010000183.1:0-18380 GCA_046714475.1 Thermoanaerobaculia bacterium | reverse complement strand
CTTCGCCCTTGTCCGCTTCGCCGGGCGCGGCCGCCGCCGCCGAGGTGTTGGCGGCGGCGGGGTCGAGCCGGTACTCGGCGTCGAGCGCCGTCTCGATGCGCTCGCGGGCGTCCTCCAGGTGCGCCTCGGTGTAGGCGTCGAACCGGTAGGGCGGCGTGAGGCGCCGCGCCAGCCGGCCGTGCAGCTCGCGGAGCTGGTGACGGGCGAGCGCCCGAGCGTCGGCGGGCATGCGGTCGGGGGGCCGGACGAGCAGCTCGATCATGCGGTCCAGGTGCAGGCGCTGTACCTCGCGGCGCGGCGTCGGGATGTCGCGGCCCGGGGCCGTCCAGGCCTCGGCCCAGAGCGACCCGGTGAGCTCCGAGAACAGCTCCGGGAGCGTCAGCACCTGGCCGGCCCCGAACTTCACCTCCGCCTCGCGTATCGCCGCCAGCCGGTAGGGATCGGTGAGCCGGGTCAGGAAGACGCGCTGGATGTCGGAGATCTCGGTCAGGTACGGGAAGTCGAGCCGGCCGTTGAAGTGCCCGGGCGAGCCCCAGTGGTCCCAGGCGAGGCCGCCGAGCCGGCGCAGCAGCTCCGGCGAGACGCCGAAGGCGCGCTCGCCGAAGACCTGCTCGTTGATGAAGGCGAGCGCCTTCCTCTGCTCCTCCTTGGGAACCGGCACGAACGGCGGGCGCGCTCCCGGGTCGCCGACGTGGTCGCGGTACCGGTACTGGCCGCCGATATAGCGGATCGCCGGCGCCAGGGCTTCCGAGTAGGCGGAGATCATGGCGTCGAAGGCGAGGGTCAGCGAGGCTGGGCTCTTGTCGTCGGCGAGCACCAGATCGGGCAGGCGCGGCCAGATCGTGCGCAGCAGAGCGGCGCGCTCGATACCCCACCCCAGCGGGTCCTGGCTGACGTCCCAGAGGTTGTTCCGGGGATCGATCGCGCCGGTCGAGTAGTAGTCGTCGGCCGAGCCGAACTCGTGTCCGGGCTGGGCCGCGAGCCGGGCGAGCTGCCGCGCCCGCTCCGGGTCGGGCGTGTAGCCGTAGGCGATGGCCCAGAGGTCGTAAGTGCCGAGCGAGACGTCGTAGAAGTCGCCGTTCTCCTTGCCGGGCGGCGCCAGATTCACCGGCACGTAGTCCATTACCGAGGCGGCGATGCCGCGCTCGCGGGTCCAGGCCCGGTCGTGGACCTTGTCGAGCGGCGTGCCCGCCGAGCCCTGAAAGTTGTGGTCGAGCCCCAGCGTGTGCCCCACCTCGTGCATGGTGACGTAGCGGATCGCCTCCTGGACGTAGCGCTCGGGTGTCGGCTCGCCCGGCGCGATGTCGCCGCGCGCCGCGAGCGCCAGCCGCAGCACCGACCCCTGGACCGCCAGGGCGTCGGCGAAGTAGGCCGTCTCGCCGGCCCGGGCGCTGTCGGAGGTTTGAGGGGCGTGGGGCGCGAGCAGGGCGTCGAGCCGGGTCGCCGGGCTCGCCAGGAGCCGCCACTCCTCCTTGAACTTCGGCACCTGGCCGGCGTCGATCAGGATCTCGGCGTCGAGGATCTCGCCGGTGCGCGGGTCGACGATGGACGGGCCGATGCCGCCGAACCCCGCCTGGTCGGTGGTGATCCAGCGCACCGTGGGGTAGCGCAGGTCCGACGGATCGGCGCCGTCGGGCAGCATCTCGCCGCGGATCGCGTCCTTGAACCCGGCCGCCTCGAAGCCGCGGTTCCACTCCTCGATACCGGCCTTGACCCAAGGGCGGAAGCGATCCGGCACGGTGCGGTCGATGTAGTAGACGATCGGCTTCACGGGCCGGTGGAGGTCTCCGACCTTCTCGCCGGGTTCGAGCCGCCAGCGGTTGGCGTAGCGCACGAAGTAGGTCTCGTCGTCGCGCGAGAAGTCCTTGCGCACGGTGTGGATGTAGCCCAACCGGTCGTCGCCGAGGCGCGGCGTCATCGGCCGCTCGGGCAGCTCGGCGAAGGAGTAGTGGAGGCCGAGCGGCAGGAAGCGGGCGTCCGGCAGCGAGGTCAGCGTCGACGGGTCGCCCGGCGTGAACGTCAGCCGCGCGGTGATCTCCAGGTTCCTGGGGAAGGCCTTGACCTCCGAGAGGTAGCTCCGCGAGCGGTCCAGGGTCGCCCGGCCCGGCCTGCCGGGGCCGGCCCCGAGGGCCGTGCGCAGCAGCCTGTCGACGTTGGACAGGTCCGAGACCATCCAGTCGTAGACGTCGATCACCACCGCGCCGTCCTTGCGGGTCGCCGCGACCGGCGCCGACTGCAGCACCGACTCGCCGATCGAAAGCGCCAGGGCCTCGGCCTCGGCCGATCCCGGCGCGGCGGTGAAGCGGTGGGCGCGCTTGATCAGGAAGACGCGGTTGCCGTGGCGCTCGAAGGCGACCAGGCTGGCGGCCTGGCGGTCGAACATCAGGCCGCCGAAGAGGCCGGCGGAGCCGATCCCCCGCTCCAGCCGGGGGACCAGCACCATGTCCTTCCCCAGCCGGTCGGCGGGGATCGCCAGGTAGAGGTGGTCCCCCTTCTCATAGGTGTCGAAGAAGCCTTCACGCACCGTCGCGTCCCGGGTGAGCTCTTCGAACTGATCTCCCCCTCCCTCCGCGGCCTGGACGGCCGGAGCCCAGAAGAAGGATGCGGCGAGACAGAGGAGCGCTACACGTTTCATGAAGAAACCTCCCGAGGTCAGACGAGACATCTCCGGCGTCGCCCCCCTGCGGGAAGCGGCCCGGGCTTTCTGGAATCCGAAGACAGTGGCGCAATTGTACATCTTCTGCGAGCATGGGCCTGCCGGCCGATGTTTCCGGCGGCGCGGCGGCGCGCCGGCACGAAAGGGAGGCGGTTTGAGCTGGGATTCCATCGACTACCCGAAGATCGTCCAGGACGCGCTGCGCGACGCGGTGCGCCGGCTGCTGGAGCTCGCCGCCGAGCACGGGCTGCCGGGAGAGCACCACTTCTTCATCGCCTTCCGCACCCAGCATCCCGGCGTCCAGGTGCCGCCGTTCCTGCGCGACCAGTACCCCGAGGAGATGACCATCATCATCCAGCATCAGTACTGGAACCTGGAGGTCACGCCGGAGGACTTCTCGGTGATGTTGAGCTTCAACGCCTCCCGCTACCGGCTGGTGGTGCCGTTCGCGGCGCTGACCGCGTTTTTCGATCCGGTGGCGCAGTTCGCGTTGCGCTTCGAGCCGGATCCCGGCGCCGCGGCGGCGGCGGAGCCCGAGCCCGCCGGCCCCACTGCGCTCGCCCCGCCCGCCGCGCCCGTGGCGCCGGAAACGGGCCGCAGCGGCGAGGTGATCCGGTTCGACCCCAAGCGCCGCAAGTGACCGCCTGGGCATTCCCCTGGCTCTTCCATGGTTGTAGATAGAGGAAGGGGTAAAACACCATGCGCAGACAACGAACGTTTCCTGCTCTCCTCTGCGGCGCCGCGCTGTTCGCCTTCGCGTGCGGCGGCGACCGCGAGGCGGAGCGGGTTGATGTGGAGGCAGAGACCAAGCCGACCGAGGAGACCTGGCGGATCGTCGACGAGCCGACCGACGAGCCGGCCCAGGACACCGCCGCCCTGGAGACGAACGAGCTGCGTCCGGAGCCGCGGGAGGTGCAGATCGAGCCGCGGGACCTGGAACGGGAGACGGATCTCGAAGGGCGGGAGCAGCGGGAGACGGAGCTCGAAGGGCGGGAGGAGCGGGTGGCCGAGCGCCAGGCCGAGGTCGCGGCCCGCGAGCGCGAGCTGAGGGAGCGGGAGGCCCGCGCCGAAGCACGGCGGGCGCCGGAGCCCCAGCCCGAGCGGACCGATCGGATCGGGGAGCCCGAGCCGGCCCCCGCTGACGACGCCGAGGAGGTCGCGGACAGCGGCGAGACCGACCGCTTCGAGGACGAGGTCCAGCCCGAGCCCATGGAGGAAGAGCGGGCGGAGCGGACCCCCGCCCTGGGTGCCACCGTCCCGGCCGGCACCGTCCTGGAGGCGGAGCTCCTCCAGGAGCTGTCCAGCAACGGCAGCGCCGCCGGGGACACCTTCCGCGCCCGGCTGGTGTCGGACGTTCTGGAGGAGGGCGGCCAGGTCGCCATCCCCGAGGGCGCCGAGGTGGTCGGCGTCATCGAAGAGGCGGTGCCGCTGACCCGCCGCGTCGGCGGCAAGGCGAGGCTCACCCTGCGGTTCACCGACCTGGTGCTCCCCTCCGGCGCGACCGTGCCGATCCGCGCCTCGCTGATCGAGCAGGGCCGCAGCGAGACCCGCAAGGACGCCGCCACCATCGGCGGCGCGGCGGCTGGCGGCGCCATCCTGGGCCGCATCCTCAACGGGAAGAACCGCTCCAGGGGCGCGGTGATCGGCGCCATCATCGGCGCCGCCGCCGGCACGGCGATCGCCTCCCGCACCCCCGGCGAGGAGGTCGTCTTCCCCGAAGGCACGGTGGTCAACCTCAACCTGGACCAGGACGCCGAGGTCCGCTCGCGGCGCTAGGGATCCTCAGGCTTTACCCTTGGAATAAGAGGGGGCCGAGGGGGGTGTTATCCTCGGTACACCGGCGGGGCTCTCGGCCTCGCCGGTCTGTTCATGGCTGAGATCTCTACAAATCCTCCTCCCCCTGCCCGTACCGGCCGGACGGGGCTGTTCGGCGGCCTCGTCTCCTCCAAGCAACGCACCCCGGCCAGCGACCCGTCCGAGGCCGATCCCAAACCCGGCAAGAAGAAGGTCCAGGTCCGCACCGCCCTGGGCGACGCCAAGGAGCTGATCCTGGCGCGCAAGGGGCGGCTGGCGCTGGGCCTCGGCCTGATGCTGATCAGCCGGCTGGCCGGCCTGGTCATGCCGGGCACCACCAAGTTCCTCCTCGACGAGGTCATCGGCAAGGGGGACCGCGACCTGCTGATGCCTCTGGTGTTCGCCGCCGGCGCCGCGACGCTGCTCCAGGCGGTCACCTCGTTCGCCCTGTCGCAGGTGCTCGGCAAGACGGCGCAGCGCTCGATCACCGAGATGCGCCGCCGCGTGCAGCGCCACGTCGGCCGCCTGCCGGTCCGCTACTTCGAGCAGACCAAGTCGGGAGCCCTGTTGTCGCGCGTCATGAACGACGCCGAGGGGCTGCGCAACCTGGTCGGGACCGGTCTGGTCGAAGTGGTCGGCGGCATGGTCACCGCGGTCCTGGCGCTGGGCATCCTCCTCTACCTGAGCGTGCGGCTGACGGTGATCGCGCTGGTCGTCCTGTCGCTGTTCGGCTTCGTGCTGATGTACGCGTTCAAGACCCTGCGGCCGCTGTTCCGCGAGCGCTCGCGGATCAACGCCGACCTCGCCGGCCGGCTCACCGAGTCGTTCTCGGGCGTGCGGGTGGTCAAGGCCTACGGCGCGGAGCGGCGCGAGGCGCTGATCTTCTCCAAGGGGGCGCACCGGCTGTTCCGCAACGTCGCCCGGACCCTGACCGGCTTCTCGGCGATCGGCGCCGCCTCGACCCTGCTGCTCGGCACGGTCAGCGTCGGCATGATGGCGATCGGCGCCAACGAGGTGCTCTCCGGGCGCATGACGCTCGGCGACTTCTTCGCCTTCACCCTCTACCTGACCCTGCTGGTCGGCCCAGTGATGCAGATCGTCAGCATCGGCAGCCAGCTCACCGAAGCCTTCGCCGGCCTCGAGCGCATCCGCGAGATCCGCGACGAGAGCCCCGAGGACGAGGACGAGGCCACCCGCCGGCCGCTCGGCCGCATCGACGGCCGGGTCGAGCTCCGCGACGTCTGGTTCGAGTACCAGGCCGACGCGCCGGTGCTCAAAGGGGTCTCGTTCGTCGCGCCGCCCGGCACCTCGACCGCCCTGGTGGGGCCGTCGGGCTCGGGCAAGAGCACGCTGATCGGGCTGGTCGCCGCCTTCCACCAGCCGGCCGCGGGGAGCCTCCTGATCGACGGCCAGGACCTCTCGGAGCTGCGGCTGCGCGACTACCGTTCGCAGCTCGGCGTGGTCTTCCAGGACAACTTCCTGTTCGACGGCACGGTGTTCGAGAACATCGCCTACGCACGGCCGCACGCCACCGAGGAGGAGGTGCTGCGCGCGGCGCGGATCGCCAACTGCGACGTCTTCGTGCGGAAGCTGCCCGAGACGTACGACACGGTGGTCGGCGAGCGCGGGGTCAAGCTCTCGGGCGGCGAGCGTCAGCGGGTGGCGATCGCTCGGGCGATCCTGGCCGACCCGCGGATCCTGATCCTGGATGAGGCGACCTCGTCGCTCGACAGCGAGAGCGAGGCGCTGATCCAGGAGGGCCTGGCCCAGCTGATGCGGGGGCGGACCACCTTCGTCATCGCCCACCGCCTGTCCACCATCCGCCGGGCGGACACGATCCTGGTGCTGGAAGGGGGGGAGATCGTCGAGCGCGGGCGTCACGAGGAGCTGCTCGCCCTCGGCGGCCGCTATCACGCCCTCTACACCCGGCAGTACAACCTGGAGTCCAACCTCTTCCGCAACCCTGGCGAGAGCGAGCCGGAGGCCGAAAAGGAGGGGGAAGAGAAGCCGGTGATGGCGGATTCGGGGGTGGGAAGGCTGCCGCTCCTGCCGGGGTAGAGGCCCCATCCAGGGCGCAATGAATTGCGCCCCTGCACGGGTTCGGATTTCGGATGTAGGGGCGCGATTCATCGCGCCCTGGGAGGGCGGCCTACTGCACGATCCGCCGGAACCCCTCCTCGCGGGTGAGCTTCAAAGGCTTTTCGCGGCTGCCGAGCGAGCCGACGTGGCCCGAGGAGTCGGTCGCCGTCACGTAGAACTCGACGGTGCCGTTCTGGTGCAGGCCCGGCGCGATCTCCACCGAGTAGCGGAAGCTGTCCTTCTCCAGCGGCAGCTCGCGCATCCTGCCGCCCTCCGGGCGCGCCATCATCTTGACGTCCCGCACCTCGTAGTCGTCGGTGACGCGGAAGCTCAGGTTCGCCACCATGCCGCGGCTGTACTGGAGGTAGTAGCCGTCCCGGAGCACCACCAGGGGCGGCTGCCGGTCGAGCCTGGCGAGCTGCGACTCCAGCCTCCGCCGGGCTTCGGCGAAGCGCGCCTCCAGGTGCGGCGTCGGCCGGATGTCGGCGAGCATCTCCAGCGCCTCGTGCGGCTTCCGGCGGCGCTCGACCGTGGGGAGCTTGGCGAGCAGCGCCACCTGCTCCTTCTCGTCGCGCTCGTAGGCCCGGTAGGCGGCGGCCCGGTCCGCGAGGCCCAGGCGGTCCGGCCAGGTGCTCCGCACCGTCTCCAGCCTGGCCAGCGCCTCCGGGTAACGGCCGGCGCGGACCAGCGCCTCGGCTTCGGCCTCCAGCGCCGAGGCGGCCTTTTTGCGCAATTCCAACGAATCGATGACCTCGGGGACCAGGCCGCGCATCGCGGCGAAGCGCTGCAGCACCTCGGCGTGCCGGCCGGCGCCCGCCTCGGCTTCGGCCTGGCTGTAGAGGTCCACCACCTGGCGGGCCTTGGCGAGGTCGGGGAGGGCCTGCGGCGGCAGCTCGCCCGCCAGCTCCGGCTGGTCGGCGATCGCCTCGACCACCGAGCGCAGACGGGCGAGGTTGCCGGTCTCCAGCCCGGCCGCGAGGTCGTCGGGAAGGCGTTCCCGGGTGGCGAGCGTCAGCGTCTCCTCCAGGTACTGGAGCTGCCGGCAGGCTTCGGGCGACAGCGACGCCTGGTCCGCCGGGGTCAACGACCGCAGCAGCTCGCGGGCCTGGTCGTCCTCCCGCTGGAGGAGGTGGAGCCGGGCGGCCTCGAGACGCTCGGCCGCCGGCCTCTGCGGCGCCGGCGCGGCCTGGGCCGGGGGCTGAGCGCCGGTCCCCTCTCCAGCCTCCCGCAGCAGGAGCCAGAGGACGGCGGCCCCGGCGAGCAGGAACAGGGCGGCGACCACGCCCAGCAGCACGGACCGGCGCAGGGAGCCGCCCTCGGGAGCACCCTGCGCCGCCTCCCCGGACGCGACGGGGGCCGCGGCCGGCTTGGAGCTCCGGAAGAAGGGCAGAATCCGTCCCGCCGCCGGCGCCGGCTCGGGAGCCGCGGAGGCCGGCGACGATGGCGGTGATGGCGGCGGCGCGAGGGCGTCCAGCACATCGTCGTTGATGACGGACAGCATTTCCTCGGTCTCGCCAGGCTCCGCGGGCGCGGGCTCCAGGACGGAAGGAAGGATCTCCATCTCCTGGGTGGGCTCGTCCGGCGGGGGGGGCGGCAGGTGCGGCGCCGTGGCGGTGGGGAGCGGCGGCTCGGCGAGGGTCGGCTGCCAGAGCGAAGGCTCGGCCCCTTCAAACGCCATCTGCAGGGCGTAGCGGACCGCCTGGTGCGAGGGCCGTTCCGCCGGATGGAGCCGCAGGCAGCGCTCCAGCATCTGGCGCAGCGCCTCGGCGTTGGCCAGCTCGAAGCTCAGGGAGAGCGGCAGCTGGACGGTGGGCTCCGACTCCGGTCCCGCCAACGTGGCGCCGAGCGCCTGGCAGGCGATCCGCGCCCAGGAGTAGAGGTCGGCGCGGCTGTCCGGCCGGCCTCCCGGGAGCGGCTGGGCGAGCTCGGGGGCCCGGACCTTCGCCTCCTCCGGCCCTGGGCGGCGGAAGATCGCGCTGCCGAAGCCGAGGACCTTGACCTGCTCCCCGGCCGGGCCGGCGGCGACGAAGAGGTTCTCCGCCGAGAGGTTGAAGTGGGGCAGTCCCTGGCCGGCCAAGGCCTCCAGGCCGCCCACCGCCTGCGCCAGCAGCGGCAGGACCCGGCGGACCGGCGCGCCGGCCAGGGCCTCGACCCCCCGCCCTTCCAGGAGCTCCATCACCAGAAAGGCGCTGCCGTCGGGCGCGAACCCGGAGTCGAGCGCCACGGGCAAGCCCGGGTGGCGGATCGTCGCCAGGGCGCCGGCCAGCCTTTCGAAGGACTGGATCGCCCCCGCCGACAGACCCGGCGGGCTCTCGATCGGAATCAGTTTGATCGCCACGGTGCGGCCCGACTGGGTGTCCGTGGCACGCAGCACCGTGCCGGTCCGAGCCGACTTCAGGATCTTTTCGAGACGGTACCGCTCGGTGATCTCTCGGAACATGGCCAAAGATTCAAGGGCTCCAGTATAGTCGATCGGCTATCCTTAGAGGATGCGCGACGCACTGCGATCCCTGCCGCTGACCCTGATCCTGCTCCTCTCCCTGGGCGCCGTCCCCGCCCGCGCGGTCGAAGACTCGCCGTTCGGGATCAACATCCACGCCCCCCAGGGGGCGGAGCTCGAGACGCTGCTCGACCGCGCGCAGGCGGCCGGCATCGGCTGGGTGCGGATCGACTTCGTCTGGGCCTACGTCGAGTCGTCCCGCGACCGGTTCGACTGGCGCGGCTACGACGCCATCGCCACCGAGGCGCGCGAGCGCGGGCTGGAGGTCTTCGCCTCCCTGGCCTACACGCCGGGCTGGGCGACCTCCGGGCCGGAGTGGACCGGCGTGCCGGACCCCGCCGAGTGGTCCGACTTCTGTTTCCGGGCGGCGCGACGGTACCAGGGCCAGATCCGCTACTGGGGCCTGTGGAACGAGGCCAACCTCCCCAAGTTCTGGTCGGGCACGCGCCAGCAGTACATCGACGTCATCCTGAAGCCGGGCGCCGACGCCATCCACGCCGGCAACCCGGACGCCCTGGTGGGGGGGCCGGAGCTGGCGCACCTGACCTCGGGCGACAGCGACTGGTACGACTGGCTGCGCGAGTCGATCATCGCGGCGGGTGGCCGGCTCGACTTCGTCACCCATCACGTCTACGACACCGACGGCAACCGCGACGTGACCTCGAAGCTCGAAGGCTCGACGCTCTTCGGCAACCGCCCCGAGTTCTGGGACACCGTGCAGCCGTCGGTCGAGGAGGTGCTGCGCAACGCCGGCTGGCTCGGAAAGCCCTTCTGGCTCACCGAGACCGGCTGGGAGTCGTCGCGCGTCAACGAGACGCGGCAGGCGAGCTACTCCTCCGGCCTGCTCTCCGACTGGTTCGGCCATCCGCCGGGGCGGGCGGGGCGGGACTGGGTCGACAAGGTCTTCTTCTATGAGATGAAGGACGGCACGGCCGCCGGCAGCCCCTCCTGGGGCGTCCTGCGGCCGGACGGCTCGCCCAAGCCGGCGTACTCCGCCATCCGGACCTTCACGGCCGCCTGGGCCGAAGCCCACGGGCGGGTCCTGGAGCTTTTGGGAGACCGCTTCGCCGTACAGGCGACCTGGCGCGACCCCGCCGGCCGCACCGGCTATGCCCAGGCGGTCCCCGACTCGGACCAGACCGGGTTCTTCTGGTTCTTCGGCGACGACAACCTGGAGCTGGCGGTCAAGGCGCTGGACGGCCGGACCTACAACGGCCGCTACTGGATCTATTACGGCGCGCTGTCGGACGTCGAGTACTGGATCAGCGTCACCGACCGCCGGACCGGCGAGGTCCGGCTCTATCACAACCCGCCGGGCAACCTCTGCGGCCGCGGCGACTCCTCGGCGTTTCTTGGAGGCGCGGCGAGCGCCGGCATCTCCCAGGGAGCCTTGCCGCGGGTCGTCCAGACCGCTCCGGTCTGCGCCGCCGGGCCGAACGCCCTCTGCCTGCTGGGCGGGCGGTTCCGGGTCGAGGTGGAGTGGCGCCGCGGCGACGGCGTCACCGGGAGGGGGGCGGCGGTCCCCCGCGGCGACCAGTCTGGCACCTTCTGGTTCTTCGGCGCGGACAACGTCGAGCTGGTCGTCAAAGTGCTTGACGGCCGCTGGCTGACGGGCAAGTACTGGTTCTACTACGGCGCGCTGTCGGACGTCGAGTACTGGATCACCTTGACCGACACGCAGACCGGCGCCCGGAAGGTGTACCACAGCCCGCCCGGCAACTTCTGCGGCCGGGGGGACACCCAGGCGCTCTGAGCCTTCCGCCGGCTTGTGATACCCTTCGGCGTTCCGACTCGGGCGGAGCGGCGTAGATCCGTGCGCCGCGTCCGCGAGAGGACACCTGAAAATCCTGAAGACGTTGATCGCCAGCGCGGAGCCGGCCGGGACCGGCTCGCGCGTGAAGGTTTATCGGTTCCATCAATCGGAGGAAACCAATGTCGAAACACAAGCTCCCTGACGGGACCGGCCGGAGGAGACTGCTGCTGTTGGCGGCGGTTGCCGTGCTGGCGGTCCTGGGCGCCGCCCCGGCTTCGGCCAGCGAGGCGGACCTCGTGCTTCCGGACTTCCGGAGTGTCTCCTTCATGGGGATCACCGGCTACGACCTGCTCCTCGCCGGCCTGGTGGTCTGCCTCGGCGGCGTCGTCTTCGGCTGGCTGATGTACAACCAGCTCAAGAACCTGCCCGTCCACCGCTCGATGCGCGAGATCTCCGAGCTGATCTTCGAGACCTGCAAGACCTACCTGGTCACCCAGGGCAAGTTCATCCTGCTGCTCGAGGTCTTCATCGGCCTGGTCATGATCTTCTACTTCGGCTGGCTGCGCGACTTCTCCGCGGCCAAGGTGGCGACGATCCTGTTCTTCAGCCTGGTCGGTATCGCCGGCAGCTACGGGGTGGCCTGGTTCGGCATCCGCGTCAACACCTTCGCCAACTCGCGCTCCGCCTTCGCCAGCCTGCGCGGCAAGCCGTTCCCGACCTATGCCATCCCGCTCAAGGCCGGCATCAGCATCGGCATGCTGCTGATCAGCATCGAGCTGGT
This sequence comes from Thermoanaerobaculia bacterium, assembly GCA_046714475.1. Lineage (GTDB taxonomy): Bacteria > Acidobacteriota > Thermoanaerobaculia > Multivoradales > UBA5704 > DASPJI01. The sequence goes on along the minus strand of JBKKAU010000183.1, from coordinate 6,817 downwards.
GCTGATGCTCATGATCCTGCTCTTCGTGCCGCGCGACTACGCCGGCCCCTGCTTCATCGGCTTCGCCATCGGCGAGTCGCTCGGCGCGGCGGTGCTGCGCATTGCCGGCGGCATCTTCACCAAGATCGCCGACATCGGCTCGGACCTGATGAAGATCGTCTTCAACATCAAGGAAGACGACGCCCGGAACCCCGGCGTCATCGCCGACTGCACGGGCGACAACGCCGGCGACTCGGTCGGCCCCTCGGCCGACGGCTTCGAGACCTACGGCGTGACGGGCGTGGCGCTGATCACCTTCATCCTGCTCGCGGTGACGGAAGCGACCGTCCAGACGCAGCTCCTGGTCTGGATCTTCGTCATGCGTATCCTGATGATCGTCACCAGCGGCGTGTCGTACTTCCTCAACGAGGGGATCGCCCGCGGCCGTTACGCCAACGCCGACTCGATGAACTTCGAGGCGCCGCTGACCTCGCTGGTCTGGCTGACCTCGCTGCTCTCCGTGGCGGTGACCTACATCGCCTCCTACCTGCTGATCCCGGACCTCGGCGGCGACGATACGCTGTGGTGGAAGCTGTCGACGATCATCACCTGCGGCACGCTGGCCGGCGCCTTGATCCCCGAGCTGGTCAAGATCTTCACCTCGACCGAGTCGGCGCACGTCAAGGAGGTGGTGGCCGCCTCCCGCGAGGGCGGCGCGTCGCTCAACATCCTCTCCGGCCTGATCGCCGGCTACTTCAGCGCCTACTGGATGGGCCTCGCGATCGTCGGTCTGATGGCGGCGGCCTACGGCGTCAGCCTCGCCGGCCTCGGCAACCTGATGATCGCGCCGGCCGTCTTCGCCTTCGGCCTCGTCGCCTTCGGCTTCCTCGGCATGGGCCCGGTGACCATCGCGGTCGACTCCTACGGCCCGGTGACCGACAACGCGCAGTCGGTCTACGAGCTGTCGACCATCGAGACGACCCCCGGCATCCAGGAGGAGATCCGCAAGGAGTTCGGCTTCACGCCCGACTTCGACCGCGCCAAGCACCACCTGGAGGCCAACGACGGCGCCGGCAACACGTTCAAGGCGACCGCCAAGCCGGTGCTCATCGGCACGGCCGTGGTCGGCGCCATGACGCTGATCTTCTCGATCATCGTGCTGCTGACCAACGGCCTCGATCCCGCGCTGGTGACCAACCTGTCGCTGCTCCACCCGCCGTTCCTGCTCGGCCTGATCACCGGCGGCGCGATCATCTACTGGTTCAGCGGCGCCTCCTGCCAGGCGGTGACCACCGGCGCCTTCCGCGCCGTCGAGTTCATCAAGCGCAACATCAAGCTCGACGCCGGGGCTGAAAGGGCCTCGATCGCCGACAGCAAGAAGGTGGTCAGCATCTGCACGCAGTACGCCCAGAAGGGGATGTTCAACATCTTCCTGACGGTGTTCTTCTCGACGCTCGCCTTCGCCTGCCTCGACCCCTACTTCTTCATCGGCTACCTGGTCTCGATCGCGATCTTCGGCCTCTACCAGGCGATTTTCATGGCCGACGCCGGCGGCGCCTGGGACAACGCCAAGAAGATCGTCGAGGTCGAGCTCAAGGAGAAGGGCAGCGACCTGCACGCCGCGACCGTGGTCGGCGACACCGTGGGCGATCCGTTCAAGGACACCTCCTCGGTGGCGATGAACCCGATCATCAAGTTCACCACCCTCTTCGGCCTGCTGGCGGTCGAGCTGGCGGTGGAGATGGACGTCGAGACCCGCGTCGGGATCGGCGTCGTCTTCTTCCTCATCTCCGCCTACTTCGTCTGGCGCTCGTTCTACGGCATGCGGATCCGCTCCGAAGCCTAGACGGGTTCCCCCCTCTCCAGGGAGCGGAAAGGGCGTGCCGCGCGGCACGCCCTTTTTGCTTCAGCTCTGGGGACGCTGCCCGATTCCGGTGAGGGACTCTGCCCCGCGCCGCCGTTCTCTCCTCAGGCCCGGGTGATCCGGTGCCGTCAACGTTCAAAAAAACCTGAGGAGTCATAGCCATGCAACACGAAAAGCAGCACATGGGAGATCCGATCTACACCACCCTCGCGCTCGGCGAAGAGGACCGCGTCACCACGATGGCTCTCGGCGAGGAGCAGTCCCCCGTCCAGGCCGGTGAGTTCACCACCCTGGCGGTCGGCGAAGAGGACCGCGTCACCACCCTGGCGCTCGGCGAGGAGCAGTTCGCCGGCGTCGACCAGGGGGCGGACAGCCCCTTCGGAGCCTTCTGATCATGTTGCGGTCGGACATCGGGCCCATCCTGATCGCGGGAGGCGACCGCGACCCGAACCTGCGGGCGCTCGTCGAGACCCTGCGCCAACGGGGTGAAGACGTCTTCTTCCTCCAGGTCGGAGCGGAGCACCATCCCTGGATCGAATGGAACCTGACGTCCGACCGCCTGCTCGTCGACGGCGAGGAGGTCCGCCCGCGGGCGGCCTTCCTCCGCCAGGACGTCTTCACCAACCTGTCAGACGGCCGTCCGGAGTCGGCATTCCGGGCGGCCGCCTGGCACACCGCCGTCGCCGGCTGGGTCGCGGCCCATGAGGACGTCCAGTCCCTCAACCGCTACAGCCTCTACCCGGCGGCCAACAAGCCGCACGCCCTCCACCTCGCCCGCCGCTGCGGGCTGGCGATCCCCACGACCCTGATCACCAACCACCTGGGGAGGGTGGAGGACTTCGAGAAAGGCTCCGGCAAGATCGTCAAGCCGATCAACGGCGGCGCCTACACCCGGCGTCTGGACGCGGTGGCGGACCGCACGCAGAGGCGGGACGAGGGGATCGCGGCGGCGCCGGCCATCGTGCAGGTCGAGCTGGTGCAGCCGGAGGTCCGCGTCTTCCGGATCGGCGCCGCCTTCCTGGCCTTTGCCGTGATCTCGGACGAGCTCGACTACCGCTCGACCCAGCGCACCCGGGTGGAGTCGATCAAGGTCCCGGCCGGACTCGCCGAGGGCCTCGGGCGTCTCACCGACGCGCTGGGCATGGATTTCGGCGCCGCCGACTTCAAGACCTGCGCCGAGACCGGCCGCCTGCTCTTTCTGGAGATCAACACCTCGCCCATGTTCGCCGCCTTCGACAAGGCGTCCGGCGGCGCGGTCACCGGCGCCATGGCCGACTTCCTCGGCCGCGCCGGCGCGCGGGCGGCCGCCGCGGCGTAGCGATCCTGAAGCCACCAGCTATGGTTTTCGCGCCCGAGCCATGGCAAAGCCGCCTACCACAACGCGCCCCGCGGCCGGCATGCCGCGCAGAGGTTGTCCGCTTTGAATCAGTGACTTAGCCGGATTCCCCGCCCCTCCCCCCGGTGGCATCGCCCTTGCGCTGACCAGGCCCGCCGTCTGCGGACGGCGCCTCCTCTTGGGCAGGTTCGCTCGGACCTGCCCTCTTTTTCAGGGTCAGGATTCCTGCCGGGCCTCGCGTTCGACGGCCCGGACCAGGTCGCTGAAGATGAGCTTGTGGAGCGGGTACAGGAGATACCAGTAGAGGACGCCGGCGAGCCCGACCGGCTCGAAGAGGGCGGTCTGGACGAGCCGGGTGCCGCCGTCTTCCGGACGCGCCTCCCACTGCAGCCAGGCGCGGCCGGGGACCTTCATCTCGGCGCGCAGCCTCAGGAGGCGCGGCGGCTCGACCGTCTCGACACGCCAGAAGTCGAGAGCCTCCCCCGGCCAGAGCTCCACGGGATGGCGCCGGCCGCGGCGCAATCCCGGGCCGCCCACCAGACGGTCGAGCAGGCCGCGCAGCCGCCACGCCCGCTCCCAGACCAGCCAGCCGCGCTCGCCTCCCAGGCCGCTGAAGGTGCGGAAGACCCGCTCGGGCGGCGCGTCGACCTTGAGGGTCCGGGTCTCGCGGATGACCCCCTCGCGGTCGGCGAGCTGATAGGTGAGGCGTCTGCCGAGGGCGCCGCTCCAGCGCGTCTCGGCGCCGGTGGTCTGGAGCTTTTCCAGCGCCAGCTCGACGGCGCGCCGGTAGGGCACCGGCTCGATCTCCGGAAACAGCCGCCGGGCCTTCTCCGTGTCGGCGATCACCGGCCGGATCACCCCTTTGATGATGGGCACGGCGAGCGCGTTGGGTATGGGGGTGACCAGCCCGACCCAGAGCCCGGCGAGGCGCGGCGTCAGGACGGGGACCGGCACGATCAGCCGGCGCAGGCCGCGGACCCCGGCGTAGACCTGCATCATCTGCCGGAACGTCAGGCGGTCGCCGCCGACGTCGACGACGCCGAGAGGGCCGCGCTCCAGGGCGAGGAGCAGATAGGAGAGGACGTCGCGCACCGCGATCGGCTGCACCTCGTTCAGGATCCAGCGCGGCGCGATCATGGCCGGCAGCCGTTCGGTGAGATAGCGCGCCATCTCGAACGAGGCGGACCCCGAGCCGATGATCGGCCCGGCCCGCAGCTCGGTGGTGGGCAGGCCGGCGCGCAGGATCTCGCCGACCTCGGCGCGGCTGCGCAGGTGCTCGGAGACGTCGGAACCCTCCGGCTGCAGACCTCCCAGATAGAGGAGGTGGCGGATCCCGCCGGCCTCCCGGGCGGCCGCGACGAAATTTCCGGCGGCGGTCCGGTCGCGCTCCTCGAAATCCTGGCCGGAGTCCATGGAGTGGACGAGGTAGTAGGCCGCCTCGACTCCGGCGAGCGCCGGCCTGAGAGTGGCGGGATCGAGCAGGTCGCCGGCCGCCACCTCCACGCGGTCGGCCCACGGCCGTCCCGCGATGCGTCCGGGGTCGCGTACCAGGACCCGCACCGAGTGGCCGCGCTCGAGGAGACGCGGCACGAGCCGTCCGCCGATGTATCCCGTGGCGCCGGTGACCAGGACTTTCATGTTTGTACCGAGGTTGAAGCCATCCAGAGCGGGGTTTGTGCCCGCCGGCCATGGTGTATACGGTCCGCACCCCGTCCCCGGATCATTCCACGGCTAGCCGGCCGCGGTTTGACGAGCCGCCGGCGTTTCCGTAGAGTGGGTGCAATTCAAGGGTATCGGAGGTCCCGTGCCGAAGGTGTCGGACGAGGTCCATCAAGCGCTGACAGAGCTCAAGGAGGCCCAGCAGGCGCTGGCCCGGGCGCGGCGCAAGCTCGCCCAGCTGACGCGCCCGGGGAAGCACCATTACCTCGTCGAGAAGGAATGGCAGTGGGCCTGCCGGCTGGCGGAAAGCCGCGAGGAGAGGCTCCTGGCCTTCCCCGGCGTCGTCGGGTGCGGGTTGGGGTTCCGGGTCCGCAAGGGCGAGCGCTCGAGCAAGCCCTGTCTGACCGTCTTCGTCGAAAAGAAAGTTGCGCAGCGCGAGCTTTCCTCGAGGGCGACGCTGCCGAAGACCGTGAGCGCCGGCGGCAAGCGGCTGGAGATCGACGTCGTCGAGCTCGGCTCTCTGGAACGGCAGATCGGACCCGGAGACAGCATCGGACCGGACCCCCTCTCGGACCGGGGCACCCTGGGCGTCTTCGCGCGGGACACCCAGGGGCAGGACGTCGTCGCCCTCACGGCGATGCACGTGACAGGCCTCCAGGCTTTCCCCTCCCAGGGCATCGTCTCCACGGAGTTCCAATCCCCCTGCCCGGGCACCCGGATCGGCAGGCTCCGCGCCGGCACGATGACGGGGATCGACGCGGCCAAGCTGGAGCTCGTCAACCCGCCGGCGGACGCGGCCACGCTGCTGCCCGGCATCGGCCGGGTCCGCGGCTGGCGTCCGACCACCTTCCCCGGAGACCAGGGCACCACGGTCCGGCTGTTCGGCGCCAGCTCGGGCTTCCAGACAGGCACCCTGGTCAACCCGGGGACGACCCTGCCGGGCGCCAACCTGGATGCGGCGATCCTCGTGGAGATCCAGACCCAAGGAGGGGATTCGGGCTGCGCCCTGGTGGATCCCGAGAACCTGCTGTTGGGCTTCCTCGTCGGCCGGGGCAGCTCCGCTCTGAACAGCCTGGCGGTCTTCACGCCGGCCAGCCTGGTGCTGTCGCAACTGGGCTGCGACATCCCCAGCGTCTGACTTTATCCAAAGGAGATAGCGTGCGAGCAAAGCGAGAGTTGTGGGTATTGGTGTGGCTCGTGATCCTGGTATCCGCGGCAGGGCCGGTTTCATCGCCGGCGTGGGCCCAGACATGGTCGGTCACCGTGGCCTCGGGCGGCGGCGCCGTCAGCGAGACCTCTCTTCAGAGGACGCCTCCGAACCGGATCACCGAGGACACGGCGACCGTTCAGGTCACCTGCCAGACCGCCGCCGACTGCGCCGACGCCGGGCTCCAGTTGCAACGGGCCGGGGCCGTGGTGCAGACGCTCGGCCGCGGTCCGAACAACACCTTCCAGATCTCCGCGGGTCTCGTCCGGGGGATCACGCTGGACCTGGCCGTCACCTTCAGCGGCAGGCCGATCGACACCTTTCCGGTCACCGCCACCGCCGGGGCCGCCGCGGGCGCTGCGAATGGCGCCCCGGCGTCGCAGCCGGCCTCCTCGGGTACGACCCAGGGGGGTGGCGGCACTCCGCCACCGCTCGCGGAGCTCCTGACCACCTCCTGCCCGACGGCGACCGCCACAGCCGTCTACGATGAAAAAGAGAACCGCGGGGAGATCCTCGTCGCCCCCACCGGCAACGTCCTGGCCCGGGGCCTCGAGAACTTCGACGAGAACGACACGCTCGACGTCATCGTCTACGGCGACGCGCGGCTCCTCCCCATGCTCAAGGTGGAGCGCGTCTCGGCCTTCGGCGACGCGCAGACGGTCCGCATCGTCGGCGGCGGGCTGACGCTCCCCAGCCAGCTCATCGCGCGCCAGGGAGCGGGCGTCTGCACGACCGCGCGGTACTCCCTCGCCGACTTCGCGCCGGGCCAGGG
>JBKKAU010000182.1:0-2502 GCA_046714475.1 Thermoanaerobaculia bacterium | reverse complement strand
CCCCTGGACGATGCCGAAGAGGCCGCCGCCGCTCCGCCCGGTCCAGGCGGCGCGGGCGCGGCGGGCCCAGTCCAGGGTGCGGCGCCAGGAGTCCGCGGCGCCGCGCTCGTCGATCGGCCAGGGCGGGCACTCGTCGAGCACCATGGCGACGTCCACCCCCATGCGCTCCTGGAGCCGGACCACCCCCTCGGGGGTGAAGCGCAGGGGCGAGCCGTCGAGGTGGCTGCGGAAGGTGACGCCTCCGGAGTCGACGGTGCGCAGCCCGCCCAGGCTCCAGACCTGGAAGCCGCCGCTGTCGGTGAGGATCGGCCCCGGCCAGCCGGTGAAGCGGTGGATGCCGCCCAGGGCCTCGACGACGTCGATCCCCGGCCGCAAGGCCAGGTGGTAGAGGTTGGACAGCATGATCGAGGCGCCGGCCGCGGCGAGCTCCTGCGGCGTCACCCCCTTGACCGCGCCGAGGGTGCCGACCGGCATGAACGCCGGCGTCTCGACGGTCCCGTGGGGAGTCGAGAGCCGGCCGCGCCGCGCGGCGCCGCAGGTCGCGAGGACCTCGAAGGAGAGAGGCACTAGGGCTTCGACGGCTTGGCCTTGGACGGCTTGCCCTTGGTCTCGCGCGCCGTGTCGATCACCCGCGTCTGGGTGCCGGGGGGGAGCTTGAGCACGAAGCGCTCGGCCGGGATCGGGGTATTGCGCCGGAGGTCCTGGAACCGGTACTCGGTCTTGTCGCCGCCGGCTTCGACGTACTGCACGCGGACCGGGAAGAAGATCTCGGAGTCGATCCACAGGGTCATCGACTGCAGCCGCTTGGCGATCCGGGCATAGCGCGGCACCATCTCCATCCGGTAGGGGTCGCCCTTCTTCGCCGGCATCTGCAGCTTGACGGTGAAGTAGTCGAGCAGCGTCTGCATGTTGCCGCTCGCCCCCAGGTACTTGAAGAACTGGTTGGAGTAGCGGCCGACCTTGAGCTTGTCGGCCCGGTTCAGGTCCCTGTACCAGGTGGTCATGTCGTCGCCGGCGATGACCACGGAGATCGGGCTGGGCTCCTGGTACTCCCACCGCACGCGGTCCGGGGCCTGATAGTAGAAGACGCCGCTCGACTCCTCGGGCGCCACCAGCATGGCGCTCTCCTGCTGCTGGACGAAGCGCGCCTCCAGGGTCTTGAGCCGCTTCTGCTCGTGCTTGACGCGCTCGATCAGCGCCTGCAGGCGCGCCCCCTTGGGGACGGACGGCGACATCGGGTCGGGGGGCTGCTTCTGGGCCTGGAGGGCGGGCGCGAGCAACAGCAGGGCGGCGGCGGACAGGGCGGCGGCGAAGCGCTTCATGGGTGTCATTGTCTCGCAAGAACGCCTGACCGTTGACACGCATTCCAGCCGATGCTAGCTTCCCGCCCTCTGAACCGGTCCGGAAGGACGGGAGCCTGTAATGCCTGAGCTCAAGCTGGGAAACAAGTTCGAGTGCTTCAACTGCGGGACGAAGTTCTACGATCTCGGCAAGTCCGACCCTCTCTGCCCCAAGTGCGGGGCCAATCAGAAGGACGCGGCCCATGCCGAGTCGCCGGCCGTCAGCCAGGCAGCGCGCCGCAAGCGCAAGGCGGAGGTCACCCGCGCCGCCGCGATCGACGCCGAGGAGGAGGAGGACGTCGCCATCGTCGAGATCCCGGAAGAGGATCTCGAACCGGGCGACATCGCGCCGGAGCTCGACGACGAGGAAGAGGAAGAGGAGCTCGACGACGAAGAGTGAGCCCCGGCCCGTCGCCCTGGCGCTCGGCGGCAACCTGGGGCCGGTCGAGCAGACCTTGCTCTCGGCCCTCCGCCAGCTCCGGGCCGCTCTGGGGCCGCTCTCGGTCGCATCCCTCTACCGCACCCGCGCGGTGTCGCCCATCCCTCAGCCCGATTTCCTCAACACCGCGGCCCTGGCGCATACGGCGCTGGGGCCGGAAGCCGTCCTCGCCCTCGGCAAGGCCCTGGAGCTCGCGGCCGGCCGGCGCCCAGGACCGCGCTTCGGCCCCCGCCCGCTCGACGTCGACCTCCTGATCTATGGCGATTGGGTGTCGAACGACCCCGAGCTGACGGTCCCCCACCCCCGCCTCCACGAGCGCCGCTTCGTGCTGCGGCCGCTCGCCGACGTCGCTCCCGACCTGCCGGTGCCGCCGGACGGTACAACGGTCCGCGAGCTGCTGGCGCGCCTCGGGCCGGAGCCTCAGTGGGGGGAGATCGAGCGCATTGGTTGGAGCGGGTGGAGCGAGTGGAGCGGGTGGAGCGGGTGGAGCGGCGGCCCGCCGGTCCTCTGAGCCATGCTCGACGGATTGCTCACCAGCCTCTTCCTGGCCGCCGCCGGCGCGCAGGCCGCGGCGCCCTGGCGCGTCGCCCGCCTGCCGGCCGACGCCCGGCGCCCCTGGGGCCATGCCCTCCTGCCCCTCCTCATGGCCGCGGCCCTTGCGCTGCTGCTCTGGGTCCGGATCCACCCCGACGCGGCGCTCGCCGTCAAGATCGTGCCGCTCAC
>JBKKAU010000181.1:0-3529 GCA_046714475.1 Thermoanaerobaculia bacterium | reverse complement strand
GTCGTAGCCGGCCCGGAGAGGGGGGAGGGGCGATGGCCCGGCAGCTCCGCCGGCCCGTTCCTGGTCGTAGAGCGTTCCAAGCTCGCGGGCGATGATCCCCAGCGACCAGAAGTCGGCCACGATGTGGTGGAACGCGAACAGCAGCCGCGGCTCTCCGGCTCCGGAGGGTCCCTCCATGAGAAGGATGGCGCGCAGCAGCGGCCCCCGTTCCAGGTCGAAGGGGCGCCGCGCCTCGGCCGCGAGGCGGTCCGCGACCTCCCGCTCGCTCCAGCCGGTGGCGTCCACCACCTGGACCTCGGGGTCGAGCCGCTCGTGGATGCGCTTGACAGGCGCCCCCGAAGGGGCGGCGGCGAAGGTGGCGCGCAGCTCCGGATGGCGCGCGGCGAGGAGGTGGAAGGCGCGGCGCAACGCCTCCACGTCCAGAGGCTGCCCGGGGGGCAGCGCCACCCGGGCGGCCGCGACCAGGTGGTAGGCGTCGCTGCCGGGCGCCATCCGGTGAAGGAACCAGAGGGCCTCCTGCCCGTGGGAGAGGGGGAGGTCGAGCCGACGATCGTACGGCATGGGATCGCGGCTCATGACCGGGCTTCTATCGCTCCGGCTACTCCGAGCGCAGGGAGGTGACCGGAGAGATCCGCGTCGCCTGCAGGGCGGGGAGGAAGCTCGCGGCCAGTGCCACCCCGAGCAGCAGGAGCGCCGTGACGCCGAGCGTCGTGGGGTCGGTAGGGCTCACTCCGTACAGCAGGCTCGTCAGGAAACGGTTGAGGAGAACCGCCGCGATGAAACCCAGGATGAGGCCGGCCGCGATCAGCCGCAGCGCCCTCCGCACCACCATGCCGACGACCTGGCCGCGGCCCGCTCCCAGCGCCATGCGGATCCCGATCTCGCGCCCCCGCTGGGCCACCATGTAGGCGAGCAGCCCGTAGATGCCGATGATCGCGAGCGACAGGGCGATCGCGGCGAAGATCGACATCAGCAGGACGAGCGCGCGCCCGCGGGCCGTCTGTTCGTCCAGCCGGTCCTCGAGGGTCTTGACGTCGAAGATGGTCAGCGAGGGCGCGGACTCGCGCACCGCCCGCCGCACCAGCGGCACCATGCCGGCCGGCGGCTGCGACGTGCGCGCCAGGATCGAGACCAGGGCGGGGCTGCGCGCCGGCGACTGGAACATCGGCATGTAGATGTCCGGGTCCGACTGCTCCTCCCCGCCGAGCCCGCGATGGTTGACGTCACCGACCACGCCGACCACGGTGTACCAAGGGGAGACGGAGTCGCGCGCTCCCGGCTTCAGGCGCTTGCCGAGGGCGGTCTCCCCCGGCCACAGGCGCTTCGCCGTGGCGTCGCTGACCAACATGGCGGGCGGCGCGACCTCAAAGGCGTCCCGGGAGGTGAAGTCGCGTCCGGCGATCAGCGGGATGCCGAGCGTCTTGAAGTAGCCGGGCGTGATGTGATGGCGCAGCAGCGAGGTGGGTTCCTCGTCTTCCGGGCGCTCCTCGACGCTGAACGAGGCGCTGTGCCAGTCGCCGGTCGGGATGCCGGGTCCCTCCAGGGCCGCGCTCTCGATCCCGGGGATGGCGGAGAGGCGGTCGTGGAGTTGCCGGGCAAAGGCGCGGTAGACGTCGCTGTCCTTGAAGCGCTCACCGGTCAGGTCCATCCGCATCGTCAGCACCCCCTCGGCCTGGAGGCCGAGGTCCGTCTGGACGAACCGTCCGAACCCTTTGATCATCAGCCCGGCGCCCGCGAGCAGGGCCAGGGCCAGACCCACCTCGGCGATCACCAGGCCCGCCTGGAAGCGCCGCCGGTTGGGCGCGCCCGACGACGCCCGCTCGCCCTCCTTGAGCCCCTGCTGGAGGTCGAGCTGCGTGCCCATGAGCGCGGGGGCGAGCCCGAAGACCACGCCGCAGACGAGGGCCAGGACGACCGTGATCGTGGTGACCGTGAGGTCCAGGCGGGCGTCCACGAAGCTCCGCAGGTCGATCGCGCCCGAGTTGGCCAGGAAGCCCGTGGCCCACTGCGCGAGCAGCAGCCCGAGGGCGCAGCCGAAGATCGACAGCATCACGCTCTCGGCGAGGAGCTGCCGGACGAGCCGGCCGCGTCCCGCCCCCAGCGCCGAGCGCAGCGACATCTCCCTCTGCCGTGCCGCGGCGCGCGCCAGGAGCAGGTTCGCCACGTTGGTGCAGGCGATCAGGAGGACGAACCCGGCGGCGGCGAGCAGCGCCAGCAGGGGGGAGCGCAGGTCACCGAACCAGGCCTCCGAGAGCGGCGTCAGACGCATCGAGAAGTTTTCGTTGCTCTCCGGGTACTCCTGAGCCAGCCGGCGGAGGATCGAGTCCACCTCCCTCTGCGCCTGCTCGACCGTCACGTCCGGCGCCAGGCGGGCGACGCCGAACAGCCAGCGGAAGCGGCGCATCTCGACGTAGTGCTTGCCGAGCGTGGACTGGGCGACGCCGGCCGGCAGCCAGACCTCGGCCTCGTCGGTCAGCCCATGGAAGCCGCGGGGCATCACGCCGACGATCGTGTACGGCTCCTCGTTGAGCCGCACCGCCAGGCCCACGGCTGCCGGATCACCGCCGAAGAGCCGCTGCCAGAGGTCGTACCCGAGGATCACCACCCGCGCCTCGCCGGGCGGCCGGTCCTCCCCGGGCCGGAAGGCGCGGCCGGCCACCGGCCGGATCCCCAGCAGGTCGAAATAGCCGGCCGAGACCATCTCGCCTCGGACGTGCTCGGGCTCCTCGCCGCTGCCCAGGTTGAAGGCGACGTCGTCGCCGACCGCGGCGAGGCCGCTGAAGACCTTCTGCTGCGCCCGCAGGTCCTCCATGTCCAGCCAGGAGATCGGCCAGTCCTCGGGGGCCTCGCGGGTCATCAGCCCGCGGACCAGGACGAGGCGCTCGGAGTCGGAGTAGGGCAGGGCATCGAGGAGGACGGCGCGGACCAGCGTGAAGATCGAGCTCGTCGCGCCGATCCCCAGGGCGAGCGTCAGCACGGCCGCCGCCGTAAACCCCGGGGCATGGGTCAGCCGCCGCGTTCCGTACCGGATGTCCTGCCAGAGAAAGCCCATACGATGATCCCCCAGTGGAATTTCAGTCTCAGTTCCGCCATCATGTGCCGCGACAGCACACCCTCAGGAACTGATGAAGCATGAATCGAGAGATTATCCTCTATTTTATCCTGCTCTGCATCCTGGCGGTGGTCCCGGCCTCCGGCAGCCACCATCTCGGTGTCTCCAGTGGCCCTGGGGCGGACCACCCGGGCGACGCGGCGCAGGCCTGCCGTGGCTCCGCACCAGACACGGCGGGGCTCCCGCCGCCGCCGCTGATGGACGGCATCGGCCAGGCCAGCTTCGAGATCTCCTGCTCGCCGGCGGCCCGCCGCTACTTCGACCAGGGGATCAACCTCATCCACTGCTTCTGGGACTTCGAGGCCCTGCGCGCCTTCCAGGAGGCCGTACGCCTCGATCCATCCTGCGCCATGGGGTGGTGGGGGATCCACCGCGCGCTGAACTACAACCGCCGCGAGCGCGGCGCCGAGCGCGACG
>JBKKAU010000180.1:0-6480 GCA_046714475.1 Thermoanaerobaculia bacterium | reverse complement strand
GCCCGGCGGCCGCAGCAGCGTCAGCGCCAGCAGGTCGACCGCGACCACGACCAGGGCGCCGGCCTCGTGGGCGCGGCGCGCCAGCGGCTCAGGGTCGAGCACCCGGCCGTCGGTCGTCGGATCCTGGAGCAGAATCCCGAAGACACCGCCCCCGGCACCAAAATCGGCCGTCTCCGGGTCGCCCACCCGCACCTCGACGCCGATCGCGTCGGCGCGCGTCTGGACCACGGCGATCGTCTGCGGATGGCATTCCTCGGAGACGAAGAAGACGTTGCCGTCCCCCTTGGCGACGCCCCGGCACATGTGCATGGCCTCGGCCGCCGCCGTCGCCTCGTCGAGCAGCGAAGCGTTGGCCACCGGCAGGCCGGTCAGGTCGGCCACCACGGTCTGGAAGTTGAGCAGCGCTTCGAGACGTCCCTGGGCGATCTCCGCCTGGTAGGGGGTGTACTGCGTGTACCAGCCGGGGTTCTCCAGGATGTTCCTCTGGATCACCGGCGGGGTGATGCAGTCGTGATACCCCATGCCGAGGTAGGAGCGGAAGATCCGGTTGCGGCCGGCCATCTCGCGCAGCACGGCGAGCGTCTCGCGCTCGCCCAGGGTGCGGTCCTCCGGCAGCCCCGACAGCGAAAACCGGCCGCGCAGCCGGATCGTCCCGGGCACGGTCTCGGCGACCAGCGCCTCCAGCGAGGCGAGACCGAGCGTCGCGAGCATGTCGCGGGCTTCGGCCTCGTCCGATCCGAGATGCCGGCGGACGAACGTGTCGGCTGGAGCCAGCAGAGCCAGCGGATCGAGCGGGTCGAGGATCGAGCCGCGCGGATCGGAAATGGGAGCCGCCAGCGGCTCGTCGAGCAGGGAGGCGGAGCCCCCCTCCCCGAAGGTCAGACTAGGATTCGCCACTATTGACAAACTCCTCGTACGCCTCGGCGTCCATCATCGCCTTCAGATCCGCCGCCGAGGAGAAGCGAAGCTTGATCAGCCAGCCTTCCCCGTGCGGGTCCTCGTTGAGGAGCTCGGGGTCGTCGGCCACGGCCTCGTTGACCTCGACGACCTCGCCGGCCAGGGGGGTGTAGACCTCGGCGACCGCCTTGACCGACTCGATCGTGCCGATCTCGTCGCTGGTGTCGAAGACCTGGCCGACCTCGGGCAGATCGACGAAGACCACCTCGCCGAGCTCCTGCTGGGCGAACTCGGTGATGCCCAGCACGCAGACGTCCTCCTCGACGCGGATCCACTCGTGCTCCCTCGTGTAGAGGTAATTGGTCGGATACATGCTCTCTATCGCCCTCCAGTTTGGCCGGTTTCAGTTAACGGTAGGAACCTCAATTTATACCACCAAACCTTTCAACCCTTGGGGCGGCGATAGAACGGCATTTCGACCACCACCGCCGGGACCGGCCTGCCGCGCACGTCGAGAGTCAGGGGGGTGCCGGGCGCGGCCATTTCGACCGGCACGTAGGCCATGCCGATCGCCTTCTCGAAGGTCGGGCTCCAGGTGCCGCTGGTGACCTTCCCCACCGCCTCCCCTTCGGAGGAGAGAACCGCGTGCCCCTCGCGGGCGATTCCCCGTCCCCGCACCTCGAAGCCGACCAGCTTGCGGCGCAGGCCGCCCTCCTTCTGGGCGCGCAGCGCCACGCTGCCCAGGAACTCCCCCTTGTCGAGCTTCACCACCCAGCCGAGCCCGGCCTCGAACGGCGTCGTCGTCTCGTCGATCTCGTGGCCGTAGAGGGCCATCGCCGCCTCCAGACGCAGGGTGTCGCGCGCCCCGAGCCCCGCCGGGGCGAGGCCGCGGTCGCCGCCGGCGGCGAGCAGCAGGCGCCAGACGTGCTGCGCGTCCTCGGGCGCCAGGTAGATCTCGAAGCCGTCCTCCCCTGTATAGCCGGTGCGCGAGATCAGCGCCTTGCGCCCGGCCACCTCGCCCTGGAGGAAACCGTAGTAGCGCAGGCCGGCGATCTCGGGCGGGGCGAGCGGCTTCAGGATGTCGAGCGCCAGCGGCCCCTGGAGGGCGAGCAGGGCGTAGTCGTCGCTGACGTCGGTCACCTGGGTGCGGCTGTCGGCCCGCGAGGCGATCCACTCGAAGTCGCGCGGCGCGTTGGAGGCGTTGACCACCACCAGGAAGTCGTCGGCCGCGAGGCGGTAGATCAACAGGTCGTCGATATAGGTTCCCTGCTCGGTGAGCAGGCCGCTGTAGTGGGCGCGGCCGGGGGCGAGCTTGCTCACGTCGTTGGGGGTGAGCCGCTGCAGGAACGCCTCGGCGCCTTCGCCCCGGACCCGGACCTCGCCCATGTGCGAGACGTCGAAGAGCCCCGCCGCCGTGCGCACCGCCCGGTGCTCGTCGATCACCCCGGCGTACTGCACCGGCATCTCCCAGCCGGCGAACGGCACCAGGCGCCCGGCCAGCTCCACGTGACTGGTGTAGAGCGGCGTGCGCCGCAGATCCTCGGTCCGCGCTGTCTCGGCCATCCGATCGGTCCTCCCGGAGGCGGGCAGGCTCCGCCCGCGGTGGGGAAAACTATCATCAATAATCGGCCCGCAGGAAATCCGGCCGCCGGGTGTTTCTCCAGCCAAAGACGGGCCGCGAGGCCCCCACGACCTCAAGGAGGACCGAGATGAAGAGAAGAGCCGTTCTCACCGTCACCGCCCTGGCCGCGATGCTCGCCCTGCCGCTGCTCGCCCCGCCGCTCGACGCCGCCGCCCGCGGGCCGCGCAACCCGGCCGAGATCCTCAGCAACCCCCGCGCCCTCGCCCGCTACCTGCAGCTCACCCCCGCGCAGGTCACCCAGCAGCAGCAGCTCGTCCAGGCGCTCCGCGCCGACGTCGAGCCGCTGCTCCAGGAGCAGAAGACGCTGCGCGAGGCCCTGAGGGACGAGCTCGCAGCCGCCACCCCGAACGCCTGCGAGGTCGGCGCGGCGGCGATCGCCGTCCAGGAGAACCGGGAGGAGATCCGCGCCGCCCGCCAGGAGTTCGACCAGGCGTTCACGGCCATCCTCACCCCCGAGCAGCGCGCCCGGTACGAGGCTTTGAAGGAGCTCGTCCACGGCGGCGAGGACGAGGAGGGGTAAAACCCTACAGTGGGGCTCCCGTGGAGGGTGGAGGGGTAGTCCCTGTAAGGGACGTCCTTCTTCCTAGCCCAGGGTGGAAACCCTGGGCGCCATCCGCCGGGGCACGGCTGCACGGGACATCGCCCGCCGGAGAAACGCCCAGGGTTTCCACCCTGGGCTACAAAGAAGGGCGCCCTCCGGGCTACCCTCCCTACCAAATCAGCGCCTATCCTCCTGCCCCCCTATCTATAAGGTAGGGGGCGCAGCCCTTCCTCCACCTGTCACCCCCTCGCCACACGGACGCCACGGCATCTCTCTTTCTCTTCCCTACTTTGCAATAAACCCGCGAAACGCGGTATTTGTAGGAGGGTAGAGAGGGGGGAGGCCAGGGATGAAGCTGCTGATGATCCGCCACGCCATCGCCGAAGAGAGCGAGGATTTCGCGCGTACCGGCAAGGACGACCGGCTGCGGCCGTTGACCGACGAGGGGCGCAAGAAGATGAAGCAGGCGGCCAAGGGGCTGCGCCAGCTGGTCCCCGGGATCGACCTGCTGGCGACCAGCCCGTTGACCCGCGCCGCGCAGACCGGCGCCATCCTCGACTCGGTCTACGAGGGCCTCGACGAGGTGGAGATCGAGGAGCTCGCCCCGGAGGCCACCCCCGAGGAGTTCCTGCGCTGGCTCCGCCAGCAGAAGGCGGAGACGATCGCCGTGGTCGGTCACGAGCCGAGCATCAGCCTCCTCATGTCCTGGCTGTTCACCGGCACCGAGCGGCGGATCTTCTCGTTCCGCAAGGGCGGGGCCTGTCTGCTGGAGCTCCCCGACGAGGTGGGCGCCGGCACGGCGACGCTCCAGTGGGCCCTGGCCCCCGCGCAGCTGCGCGGCCTGGGGGACTGACGAGCGTGGGCATCCCCGAGGGACTCCTCTCCCTCTCCCCGGAAGAGGGCGCGCGCCGCCTGGCGCTCGAGTTCCTCGACCAGGCCGCCGCGGCCCGCGAGCGCCTGCACGACCCGTCCGACGCCGAGGCCCTCCACGATTTCCGGGTCGGCCTGCGCCGGCTGCGGAGCGCCCTCTGCTCCTACGGTCCCTATCTCGAAGAGAGCCTCTCCAGGAAGCTGATGCGGCGCATCCGCGACCTCGCCCGCTCGACTGGGCCGGGCCGCGATACCGAGGTCCAGATCGAATGGCTGCGGGAGCGCTCCCGCCACCTCTCCGGCCACCACCGCGCCGGCCTCGCCTGGATCGTCGGCCGCCTGGAAGAACGCATGCGCGAGGCCTATGCCGAGATGATCGAGCGGCTCCCCGAGGAGTTCCCCCGCATCGAGAAAGACCTGCGCAAGCGGCTCTCGGTCTATCGCGCCGAGGTCCACCTCATCCCGAGCCCCGAACGGCCGACCTTCGCCGCCGCCACCGCCGGCATCCTCCGCCAGCAGGTCCTGGAGTTGGAGAGCCACCTGGCGCAAGTCGACGGCGTCGAGGACCAGGAGGAAGCCCACGAGGCGCGGATCGTCGCCAAGCGCGTGCGCTACCTGCTCGAACCCCTCACCCGGGACCTGCCCGAGGCGGGCGCCGTCGTCAAACGCCTCAAGGCGCTCCAGGATCTCCTTGGCGAGCTCCACGACGCGCACGTCCTGGAGACGGAGCTGGCCGCCGCCGTCGAAGCCGCGGCCGCCGAGCGGGCGCGCCGGCTCCTCGAGCTCTCCCTCTCCTACTCGCCCGACGACGACTTGCTGCGCGTCGAGCGCCGGCGCTCGCGCGAGTCCGGCCTGATCTCCCTGGCGCGCCTCAACCGCGCCCGCCGCGACCGCCTCTTCTCCGAGACCGAAAAAGAGTGGCTCGACGGGCGCGCCGGCGAACTCCTGCGGCGCATCGAAGCGCTGGCGGAGACGATGAGCCCCCTACCTGCCGATCAGGAGAAAGATCCCGGCGAAGATCGCCAGCAGTGAGATCACCATCGCCGCCGCCGGGAAGCTGAACGCCGGCACCAGGCGGAAGAGCCCGGTCAGGATCAGGTACAGGGCCAACAGGATCATGCCGATGCTGCGCGCGCTTCGGGCCATTCCATCCCTCCTTGGGTCGTGCGGGTAGGATATCGTTCCCCGCCATGGAAACCATCCCCTCGTTCGACCTCACCGGCCGCGTGGCGGTCATCACCGGCGCCTCGCGCGGCATCGGCGAGGCGATCGCCGAAGCCCTGGCCGCGGCCGGCGCCCGCCTGGTCCTGGCCAGCCGCAAGCTGGAGGGGCTGGAGCCGGTCGCCCAGCGCCTCCGCGACAACGGCCGCGAGGCGATAGCCGTCGCCTGCCATACCGGCAAAGTCGACCAGGTCCAGGCCCTCGTCGCCCGGGCACGGGAGGCCTTCGGCGGCGTCGACATCCTGGTCAACAACGCCGCCGCCAGCCCGCACTTCGGGCCTCTGCTCAGTGCCGAAGAGAGCCATTGGGACAAGACCTTCGAGGTCAACGTCAAAGGCTACGTCCATACGATCCGCGCCTGCGTGCCGCTGATGCGCGAGCGGGGCGGCGGCTCGATCATCAACGTCGCCTCGGTGGGAGGTTTCGTCCCCCACACCGGGCTCGGCGTCTACGGCGTCACCAAGGCCGCGGTCCTGATGTTGACCCGGACGCTCGCCCTGGAGCTGGCGCCGGACCAGATCCGGGTCAACGCCATCGCCCCCGGGCTCATCCAGACCCGCTTCAGCGAGGCCCTGTGGGTCGATCCCGGCATGCAGGAGAAGGCCCTGCGCTCGATCCCCCAGGGACGCATGGGCCAGCCCGGCGATTTGACGGGCGCCGTCCTCTACCTGGCGAGCGACGCCTCCCGGTTCACCACCGGCTCCATCCTGGTGATCGACGGCGGCCAGACCCTGACCGGCGCCTATTGAGCGGCATCTCTTGACGTAGGGGAGGGGCTTGTCCCCTCCCGCGCGCTACCGTGGGCCGAAGAGGGGGCGGCGGTGCCTCCCCCCCCTGGGCGGGCGGGTGGCAGGGAGCGGGGGAGGTCAGGAGGGGGGTTCATTCGCGGCGTCAGATACCACCAGACCCTCAAACGTCTCTATGAAACCTGGATTGGTGATGTAGGACGCCCCGAAGGGGCATGGGCATATAGCCTGGCGCTTCAGCGCCAGGTTGGCGCCCCCAATCTTCCAGAGCCCCGACGGGGCGTAGGCATTCTTCAGCCTCGATCTGCATACCCCCCGCGACCCGCGTCGGGGCTCGCGCCCCTCGCCCGTGCCGTCGCCCCTACCTTCGGGGCTGAGGTCAATATTGGGCTGCGGTCCTGGGGTTGAAACCCCAGGCTTTATTCCTATGCCCCTTCGGGGCTCAGGCCCGCGGGCGAGCCATCCCGCCATACAGATCAGGGCAATTCCGAGGACGTTCATGCCAGACGGGAACGTGTACCTCGTGGAGTCGCAATCCCTCCATACAGATCAGGGCAATTCCG
>JBKKAU010000179.1:0-5373 GCA_046714475.1 Thermoanaerobaculia bacterium | reverse complement strand
GCGCCGACCTTGTCGCGCCGCTTCGCGCCGGCGACCGCCAGCCCGGCGCCCGCGGTCCCGGCGAGCACGCGAGCCGCCGAACCGCCCCACTTGCGGACCATCTGAAACTTGCTCTGGCTGTCGCTGGACGCCTGGGTGTCGAGGTTCGACTCGAGCGCTTGGCCCTCGGCGTTGTCCGATCCGCGCCGGCTCAGTTTGGAGCGGACGCCGGAGGCCAGGTCCTTGGAGCGGCTGCCGAGGTTCTGGGAGGTCTTGCGAAGCGCGTTGCCGCTCGTGCTGAGGGCGTTCGTAGTCTTGTCCTTGACCGCCGTCCGCCGGCCTTTGCCGCCCTGCGGGTCGAGAAGGTACATGAGCCCGGCGCCGAGGCCGAGGCCGCCGACCAGTGTCAATTGCTGTTTATTTAAAGCCATAGCTCCTCCTTACTGCAAGGTCCACGGCTCTGCGGGGAGGGGTCGGAAGAAGCGGACGCAGGGTCCGGACGTTCCTCTTCGTGAGTGCCTGCCGTGGACCTGGTTCAAAGAAACGTTCGCAACGTCAGCGAAAAAGGGGCGGCTACCCTGCTCCGCCCCACCCGCGAACCTAACTTTGCAAGCCCCGTACCGGCGGGTCCCGTCAGTCCGCGACGATCCAGATGCTGCCGTTGGTGGTGCGGAGCCGGACCTTTGGGCACCTCCTACGAGAGCGCTCCTGGAATAGATTCAGCACGGGCACCGATTTTGCCTTGCCGGAGAGAGTGCCCGCGGTGGTTCGCGGCGGGTTTTTTGGAGGAAGATGGTCCTCGTGTCCGGACGACAGATCACCGACGACCTCGAGCTGCTGCTCGCGGTCATGCCTCCGCAGTTGCGCCAGGCGATCGAGTCGCAGCCGGAGAAGGACACGCTCGTCGAGGTGGTGCTCGACCTGGGGCGGCTGCCGGAGGCGCGCTTCCCGGGCCATGGCAAGGAGCTTTCGGCCCAGCCGGTCACCCGCGAGGACATCGCCTACGTGGTGGAGCGCGTCGGCCGCTTCGGCAAGGACAACCGGGCGGGCATCGAGCGCACACTCCATCGCATCTCGGCGCTCCGCAACCGGGTCGGCGACGTGATCGGCCTCACCTGCCGGGTGGGCCGCGCGGTCTTCGGCACGCTCGACATCCTGCGCGACGTGATCGAGGCCGGCGCGTCGATCCTGTTGCTGGGCCGGCCGGGCGTCGGCAAGACGACGCTGCTGCGCGAGGCGGCCCGGGTGATCGCCGACGAGCTCGGCAAACGGGTGATCGTGGTCGACACCTCGAACGAGATCGCCGGCGACGGCGACATCCCGCACCCGGGGATCGGCCGCGCCCGCCGCATGCAGGTGCCGTCGCCCGACGAGCAGCACGCGGTGATGATCGAGGCGGTCGAGAACCACATGCCGCAGGTGATCGTCATCGACGAGATCGGAACCACGGCCGAGGCCCTGGCGGCCCGCACCATCGCCGAGCGCGGCGTGCAGCTCATCGCCACCGCGCACGGCAACACGCTGGACAACCTGCTCCAGAACCCGACGCTCTCCGACCTGGTCGGGGGCATCCAGGCGGTGACGCTCTCCGACGAGGAGGCGCGGCGCCGCGGCACGCAGAAGACGGTGCTCGAGAGGAAGGCGCCGCCCACCTTCAGCGTGCTCATCGAGATCCAGGACAAGGACCGCCTGGCCGTGCACCACGACGTGGCCGAGGTGGTCGACCGCTTCCTGCGCGAGGTCCCTCCGCGGCCGGAGCTGCGGGTGCGGACCGAAGGCGGAGGGGTGGAGATCCGGAAGGCCAACGGGCGGCCGGCGGAGCCCGCTCCGGCCTCCCCCTGGGGACAGAAGCGGGGGCAGGAGCGGCAGGACGACATGCCCGCGCACTTCCAGTTCCCGCCCGGAGAGGCCCCTCTGAAACCGGCGGCGCCCTTCCCCAAGCCCCCCCGCGGCAAGACGGTGCGGATCTTTCCCTACGCGGTCTCCAAGAGCAAGATGGAGCGGGCGATCCGCAAGTTCCGCGTCCCCGCCCTGCTGGTCGAGGACCTGAGCGACGCCGACCTGATCGTCACCTTGAAGGCGCAGGAGCGGCGCCAGCCGCGCCGGCTGCGCGACGCCCACGCCAACGGCATCCCGCTCCACATCATGAAGAGCAACACCATCGTGCAGGCGGAGAACTTCCTGCGCACGTTGTTCGACGTGGGCGACCCGCTGGCCGACGACGAGGAGGCGTTGCGCGAGGCCGAGGACGGCGTCGACCAGGCGATCGACGAGAAGCAGCCGGTGGAGCTGCAGCCGCGCAACACCTATCTGCGGCGGCTGCAGCACCAGGTGGCCGAGCGCTACGGCCTGGCTTCGGAGAGCAAGGGCGAGGAGCCCTACCGGCGGGTGGTGATCTACCCCTCCTGACTAGCCCTTTCGGACCGGGGGCGGGGGCCCGGGCGAGGGGTCCGGCACCGGTTCCTGGCGCGCCTCGGGCGGCTCGAGCTGCGGCAGCGCCGGCCCCACCTTCGTGCCGTCCAGGTCCTCCTTGAACTCCTCGCTGTAGATGTCCAGCACCGACAGGAACAGCGCGCCGACGATCGGTCCGATGATGAACCCCATGGGGCCGAACAGGCCGATGCCGCCCAGGGTCGAGAAGAAGACCATCAGGTCGTGCATGCCGGTCTCCTGACCGACCAGCCGCGGCCGCAGCAGGTTGTCGACGTTGACGATCACCACGATCGTGACCACCAGGATGCCGATCCCCTGCCAGAGGTGGCCGGTCGCCATCTGGATGAAGGCGGCCGGGTAGAGCACCAGCCAGGCGCCGACCAACGGGATGATCGACAGGAAGATCGCGACCACGCCCCAGAGGATCGGCGACTGCACTCCGAAGATCCACAGGGTGAGCCCGGTAAGCGTCCCCTGGAGCAGGGCGATCAGCAGCGTCCCCTTGACCGTGGCCTTGGCGACGGCGGAGAAGCGGATGCCGAGGGCGTTCTTGTACTCGCGGTCGAGCGGCACCAGGTAGCGCAGCCGCCGGACCAGGCCCCTGCCGTCGCGGAAGAAGTAGAACATCGTGAACAGGGTGATGAAGAGGATGAGCAGTACCTGGAGCGTCCCCCGCGACGCGGTGTTGATCGCCTGGACCAGCCACCCGCCCGCCTTCTGGCCGATGGTCTGCAGGTTGGACCGCCAGTCGACTTTGTCGAGGCCAAGTTGCCGCACCCAGGGGGCGTTCATGAACCGTCCCAACGGCCCCGTCTCCCCCTTCCGCAGCATCTCCTGGATGCGGCTCTCGGCCGAGCCGTAGAAGTCGATCGCCTCGGTGGTCACCATGTAGGCGACGCCGTAGATCGGCAGGATCAACACGACCAGCAGGATCAAGCAGCAGGCCGCCGCCGCCAGGGACCGGCGGCCGCGGAAGAGCTTGGTGAGCCGCTCGAAGAGCGGGTAGAACAGTGTGGAGAAGACCGCGGCCAGCAGGATCGGCAGCAGAAAGCCCCGCACCATCCAGAAGAACAGCAGGGTGGTGCCGAGCAGCAGGGCGATGAAGAAATAGCGATTGAGGATCTTGTCTCTCATGGAGCCCCCGTCCCTATTCTTTCACGTCATGGCTCGCCGGTTGCATTTAGGCTGCCCAGGAGAGAGGGAGCCGCTCCATCCAGACTCCCTCCAGGAGACCCGACTATGTTGCGACCTGTTCATCGGAATGCCCAGAAGCTCTTTCTTCTGTTCTTGGTTTTAGCCCCTTTCGCCGCCGCCGGCCGCCCTCCGGTCGAGCCCCAGAAACCGGCCCAGGGAACCCAGGCCACCCCCGGTCAGCAGGCCGGCGCGCAGCCGGCGCCTCCAGGAGTCGCCCAGTCGGCGGCCGACCTCCAGATCCTGCTCGACCGCGCCGGCTTCTCGCCGGGGGTGATCGACGGCCAGACGGGCTCCAACACCCGCAAGGCGCTGGAGGCCTTTCAGGCCGCGCACGACCTGCCGGCGACGGGCAAGCTCGATCCGACGACCTGGGACAACCTGGTCGCGGCCTCGGGCGAGCAGACGCTCGTCGAGTACGTGATCACGCCCGAGGACGCCGCGGGGCCGTTCGTGCCCGCGATCCCGGAGGACATGGTGGAGAAGGCGGAGCTCGAAAGCCTCGCCTTCACGTCGCTGCTCGAGATGCTGTCCGAGAAGTTCCACGCCTCGCCGCAGTTCCTGAAGAAGCTCAACCCTGAGGCGCGGTTCGAGGCGGCGGGTGAGTCCATCCGGGTGCCGAACGCCCGGACCGTCCCCACCCATGCGGGCGAAGGAGCGCCGGGGAATGTCCGCGTCGTCGTCTCCAAGGCGGCCGGGACGCTGACGGTCGAGCGCGGCGACGACGTCCTGTTCTTCGCCCCGGTCACTTCGGGCAGCCAGTACGATCCGCTGCCGATCGGCGACTGGAAGGTGACGGGAGTAGCGCGTAACCCGACCTTCCATTACAACCCCGACCTGTTCTGGGACGCCGACCCCGAGCACTCCAAGGCCAAGGTCCCCGCCGGACCCAACAACCCGGTCGGACGGGTCTGGATCGACCTGAGCAAGGAGCACTACGGGCTCCACGGCACTCCCGAGCCTTCGACCATCGGCAAGACCCAGTCGCACGGCTGCGTGCGGCTGACCAACTGGGACGCCTTGACGGTCGCGGCACTGGTCAAGGTCGGCACCCCCGTCCTCTTCCGGCCATGAGCGAGACCAGGACCCCGACTCCGGAGGAGGCCGTCACCCGGCGCGCCGGCTGGAAGGTGGGGTTGGCGGCGCTGGGAGGCTACCTCCTCGGTGCCGCCACGGTGCTCCTGGTCTTCTGGCTCTACGGCGACCCGGACGAGGTGAGGACGGCGCAAGAGACGATCGGCGTCGTCCCGCCGGGAGCGACCGGGCCGGCGCAGCCCACGTCTCCCCCGGCGACCCCGGCTCCGGCGCCGGCGCCCCCGGCGGGCCCGGTCTACTCCGGAGGCAGCCTGGACGGCCGCAGCCTCGTGGTCCCGGTCCAGGGGATCCGGCCCGACCAGATCCAGAACACCTTCGACGATTCCAGGGGTGGAGGGCGGGTGCACGAGGCCATCGACATCATGGCGCCGCGCAACACGCCGGTGGTGGCGATCGAGGATGGCCGCATCGCCAAGCTCTTCACCAGCGCCCAGGGCGGATTGACGATCTACCAGTTCGACCCGGGCGAGACCCACTCCTATTACTACGCCCACCTCGAACGGTACGCCGACGGCCTCAAGGAGGGGGACCGCGTCCGGCGCGGCCAGGTCCTCGGCTACGTCGGCACCTCGGGCAACGCGGCGCCCAGCGGCCCGCACCTCCACTTTGCGATCTTCCGGCTGAACGAGCAGAAGAACTGGTGGGAGGGGACGCCGGTCAACCCCTATATGGTGC
>JBKKAU010000178.1:0-47806 GCA_046714475.1 Thermoanaerobaculia bacterium | reverse complement strand
CCGGGGCGGACTGGACCCGCGAGGCCGGCCTGCTCGTGCTCGCGGCCGGAGCCTGGAGCGGCCGTCTCCCCGGGCTGCCCGAGCTGCCGGTGCGGCCGGTGCGCGGCCAGATGCTGCTGCTCGGCGGCGTCGAGTGGCCCTGGAAGGGGACCGTGCGCGGCCTGCGCGCCTACGCCGTGCGGCGGGGGGAGATCGGCCTCCTGGTCGGGGCGACCGTCGAGGAGGCGGGCTTCGCGGCGCACCCCACGGTCGCCGGCGTCGAGAGCCTGCTGGCGTTCACCCGGCGCTATCTCCCCGGCCTCGACGCGGCGCGGCTCGAGACCTCCTGGGCGGGCCTGCGGCCGGGGACTCCGGACGGCCTGCCGCTGCTCGGAGCGCTGCCGGGCTGGCCCGTGGTCGTGGCCTCCGGCCACTTCCGCAATGGCATCCTGCTTGCTCCCTGGACAGCCCGGGAAGTGGCGCGGCGGGTCACCGCGGGGCTCGGCGAGAACGAAGCCGGCCCGTTCAGGCCCGCGAGGTTCCTGGAGCGCCGTTGAGCGGAACCCGCGTCGGATGTAGTATCTGGAGACTCCGAGGGCGGCCTTGGAGCTCGTGGCCACTTAGGAGGGGCCTGGAATGACGCACATCATCGCTGAACCTTGTGTCGGCACGAAGGATACGGCCTGCGTGGACGTCTGCCCCGTGGATTGCATCTACGGCAAGAACGAGGACTGGGAGATGCTCTACATCCACCCCGAGGAGTGCATCGACTGTGGGCTCTGTGTCGACGCCTGCCCGGTGTCGGCGATCTACCCCCAGGACGAGATCCCGGACAAGTGGAAGGCCTATATCGCCAAGAACTACGAGCACTTCGGCATCACCCCTCCGTGACCGGACGCCTCGTTTCCGGCTCCTGAGAAAGGCGCGGGAGACCGCGCCTTCCTCGCTTCAGCGCCTCGTTCCAAAGACAACTTGCTCCGGGGAATGGAAAGCTGGAGGACTCCGTTCTACAATGTGAGTGCTGAGCACTCAAAGTTTTTTGCGCGCTCAGAGGTGAGATGGCGAGGAGAGACATCCATTGGACTACAAGGACTACTACGAGACCCTCGGGATCAACCGGGACGCCCCGCAGGACGAGATCCAGAAGACGTACCGCAAGCTGGCGCGCAAATTCCACCCGGACGTCAACAAGGACCCCAAGGCCGAGGTCAAGTTCAAGGAGATCGGCGAGGCTTACGAGGTCCTCAAGGACCCGGAGAAGCGGAAGAAGTACGACCAGTTCGGATCGGCCTGGAAGCACGCGCAGCAGCGCGGCGCGCCGCCGCCCGGGTGGGAGGGCTTCGACTTCAGCAACCTGGGCGGTCAGGGCGGCAGCTTCGATTTCAGCGGTGGCGGCGCCGGCGACTTCAGCTCGTTCTTCGAGATGCTCTTCGGCCGCGGCGGCCCGGGCGGCCGGCGGGGCGGTGGGTTCCCGGGCGGCAGCTTCGAAGGCTTTGCGAACCAGGCGGGCAGCGACTCCGAAGCGCAGATCTCCCTGACCCTGGAGGAGGCCCTGCGCGGCGGCAACCGGGAGGTCTCGCTGTCGGACCCGGCGACAGGTCAGCGCAAGAACCTCTCGATCAAGATCCCCGCCGGCGTCCGCAGCGGCCAGCGGATCCGCCTCGCCGGGCAGGGTCAGCCCAGCCTGGGCGGCGGCCCGGCGGGAGACCTCTATCTGAAGATCGAGGTCCTGCCCGACCCGCGGTTCCGGGTGGAAGAGTCCGACCTCTACACCCAGGTGCCGGTGACGCCGTGGGAGGCGGCGCTGGGCGGCGACGCCGAGGTCGAGACGCCCGAGGGACCCGTCCGGATCAGGATTCCCGAGGGCTCTTCCTCGGGGCGCAAGATCCGCCTGCGCGAGCGCGGCTTCAAGAAGGCCAGCGGCGAGCGGGGGGATCTCTTCGCCGAGATCCGGATCGTCGTTCCGGACCGTCTTTCTCCCGAGGAACGAGAGCTTTTTCAGCAACTCGCCGAGACTTCGGAGTTCCGGGCCAGGGCCTGACAGATCGGCTTTGTGGAAATAAGGACACCATGGATATCAATCGACTGACTCAGAAATCGCAGGAGGCGTTGCAGGCCGCGCAGACCAAGGCGCTCCGCTTCGGACACCAGGAGGCGGACACAGAACATCTGCTGCTCGCCTTGCTGGAGCAGCCGGAGGGCCTGGTACCGCGCCTGCTCGCCCGCATGGACGTACCCGCCGCTTCGCTGACCGCGGAGCTGGAGCGCGAGCTGTCGCGGCGCCCCAGCGTCACCGGGCCGGGCGTCGAGGCGGGCAAGATCTACGTCTCGAACCGCCTGCAGCAGGTCTTCCTGCGCGCCGAGGACGAGGCGAAGCGCCTCAAGGACGAGTACGTCTCGGTCGAGCACCTGGTGCTGGCGATGATCGAGGAGGGCTCGGCAACCGCAGCCAGCGCAGCCAGCCCCGCCGGCCGGGCCCTCGCGACCTTCGGCGTCACCCGGGACCGCTTCCTCGCCGCCTTGACGGCGGTGCGCGGCAACCAGCGCGTGACCTCCGCCATGCCCGAGGTCGCCTACGAGGCGCTGGAGAAGTACGGCGTCGACCTGGTGGCCCAGGCGCGGCGCGGCAAGCTCGACCCGGTGATCGGGCGCGACGCGGAGATCCGGCGGACCATCCGCATCCTGTCGCGCAGGACCAAGAACAACCCGGTCCTGATCGGCGAGCCGGGCGTGGGCAAGACCGCCATCGTCGAAGGGCTGGCGCAGCGCATCGTGCGCGGCGACGTCCCCGAGTGGCTCAAGGACCGCGCCATCTTCTCGCTCGACATGGGCGCGCTGCTCGCCGGCGCCAAGTACCGCGGCGAGTTCGAGGAGCGCCTGAAAGCGGTGCTCAACGAGGTCAAGCAGAGCGAAGGGCGCATCCTGCTCTTCATCGACGAGCTGCACACCATCGTCGGCGCCGGCAAGACGGAGGGCTCGACCGACGCGGGCAACCTCCTGAAGCCGATGCTGGCGCGCGGCGAGCTGCACTGCATCGGCGCCACTACGCTCGACGAGTACAGGAAGCACATCGAGAAGGACGCGGCGCTGGAGCGGCGGTTCCAGCCGATCACGGTCAACCCGCCGAGCGTCGAGGACACCGTCTCGATCCTGCGCGGGCTGCGCGAGCGCTTCGAGGTACACCACGGCGTGCGCATCCAGGACAACGCCCTGGTCGCCGCGGCGGTGCTGTCGAACCGCTACATCACCGACCGGTTCCTGCCGGACAAGGCGATCGACCTGATCGACGAGGCGTCGGCCATGCTGCGCACCGAGATCGAATCGATGCCGCAGGAGCTCGACGAGGTGACGCGGCGCGTCATGCAGCTCGAGATCGAGGAGGCGGCGCTCAAGAAGGAGAAGGACAAGGCGAGCCAGGAGCGGCTGGAGGACCTCCGCCGCGAGCTGGCCGACCTGAAGGCCCAGGCTGACTCGATGCGCGCCCAGTGGGAGAACGAGAAGAAGGCGATCGACGAGGTCCGCAACCTGCGCGAGCAGCTCGAGCAGGTGCGGCTGGAGATCGAGCAGGCCGAGCGGGCCTACGACCTGAACCGCGGCGCCGAGCTGCGCTACGGCCGGCTGCCCGAGCTCGAGCGGCAGATCAAGGAGAAGGAGGCGCAGCTCGCCGACCAGCAGAAGAGCGGCGGCCAGCTGCTGCGCGAGGAGGTGACCGAGGAGGAGGTGGCGGAGATCGTCTCGCGCTGGACCGGCATCCCGGTCACCCGGCTGGTCGAGGGCGAGCGCGAGAAGCTGCTGCGCATGGAAGAGCTCCTCCACCAGCGGGTCGTGGGCCAGGACGAGGCCGTGAAGCTGGTGGCCGACGCGGTCATCCGCGCCCGCGCCGGCATCAAGGACCCGCGCCGGCCGATCGGCTCGTTCATCTTCCTGGGCCCGACCGGCGTCGGCAAGACCGAGCTGGCCAAGACCCTGGCGCAGACGCTGTTCGACAGCGAGGACAATCTGATCCGCATCGACATGAGCGAGTACATGGAGCGGCACAACGTCTCGCGGCTGATCGGCGCCCCTCCGGGCTACGTCGGCTACGAGGAGGGCGGCCAGCTCACCGAGGCGGTGCGGCGCAAGCCCTACTCGGTGATCCTGTTCGACGAGATCGAGAAGGCGCACCACGACGTGTTCAACGTGCTCCTCCAGCTCCTCGACGACGGGCGGGTGACCGATGCCCAGGGTCACACGGTGGACTTCAAGAACACCGTGATCATCATGACCTCGAACATCGGCTCGCACCATCTGCTCGAAGGCGTCACCCCCGCGGGCGAGCTCACCGAGGCGGCGAGGAACGCCGTGACGCGCGAGCTGCGGACGCACTTCCGGCCCGAGTTCCTCAACCGGGTGGACGACATCGTGCTCTTCAAGCCGCTGACGCTTGAGGAGATCAAGCGGATCGTCGACCTCCAGACCGAGGACCTGCGGCGCCGCCTGGCGGACCGCGGCGTGCGGCTGGAGCTGACGGAGGCGGCGCGCGAGCTGGTGGCCCGCCAGGGTTACGACCCGGTCTACGGCGCCCGCCCGCTCAAGCGGTTCCTGCAGCACGAGCTGGAGTCGCGAATCGCCCGCGCCCTGGTGGCGGGCGAGGTCACCGAAGGCTCGCTGGTGCGCGTGGACGTCCAGGACGGCGCGCTGGCCGTCGGGATCGACACCCCGAAAAAGGCCCAGAAAGAGGCCCAGATGGCGGTCGGGGCGTAAGCCGCCATCCCACCTCCCTCCTGCTTATCGAAGCCCGGCCGTCAGGCCGGGCTTTTTCCTTTTCAACGCTCCGCCGGTCTCCTCCGTATACAGAGGTAGCGCCCCCTGGTCCCATTGCGGAGCCTGACGGGGTCTGGAAAGATAGGCCCATGGAACCCGACTTCCCTCCTGATCCGGATTCGTTGCCGACGGTCATCCCCGTCTTCCCTCTGGCGGCCCCCCTGCTGCTGCCGGGGACGGCGGTGCCGCTCTTTATCGCCGAGCCCCAGTACCGCACCCTCATCGAGGAAGCCCTGGGGGTCGACAGCTATATCGGCATCCTCCAGCCGACCGAGACCAGCGACGAGGAGGCCGTGGGCGAGCCCGGCCCCGCCGACTCCGCCCTCTACTCGGTCGGCTGCCTCGGTTATATCGGGGAGTTCCGGGAGGAGGGGCCGGACGAGAGCGTCGCCTTGGTCGGCGGAGTGATCCGCTTCCGCGTGCTCCGCGAGCTGCCGCCCGTCCACGGCTACCGCAGGGTGGAGGTGGACTACCAGGAGTTCCTGGACGACCTCCCGGACATCGAAGAGGGGCTGCAGTTCCCGGCGCTCCGGGACGTGGTCCGCCAGCGGATCGAGTCCAACCAGACCGGTCTGGACCTGTCGATCATGGACGGCATGGAGGGCACGGAGATCGTCACCGCGATCGCCCACGCGCTCCCCTTCTCCGCCGCGGAGCGGCAGGTCCTCATGGAGTCGCCGAGCCTGCGGGAGCTGGAGGAGCTGCTGCTCCAGCTGATGTCCGGCCCCGGCGGCATCCCCCACTTCGACCTGCGGCCGCTGTTACCCAGTTAGCTGCCCAGTTAGCTGCCAAGTTACGTCCGGAGCAGCGTCCCCAACTCGTCCGGATGGCTCGACCGGACGAGGGCCTCCTCCATGTCGATCTTCCCCGCCTGGACCAGGTCCGCCAGCGACTGCTCCATGGAGATCATGCCGTGGCGCTTGCCAAGGGTGATCTCGTTGTAGAGCTTCTGCAGGCTGTCGCTGCGGATGTGGTTGCGCACCGGGTAGGTGCCCAGCATCAGCTCGACGGCGGGCACCCGGCCGTGGCCGTCGACGCGCGGCACGAGCTGCTGCACCACGATGGCGTGGAGCGAGAGGGCGAGCTGCTGCCGGATCTGTCCCTGCTGGGCCGGCGGGAAGACGTCGACGATGCGGTGCACCGCCTGCGCCGCGTCGTTGGTGTGGAGCGTCGAGAGCACCAGGTGGCCGGTCTCGGCCGCCGTCAGCGCCGTCGCCACCGTCTCCAGGTCGCGCATCTCGCCGACCAGGATGACGTCCGGGTCCTGCCGCAGCGAGGCGCGCAACGCCTCCGGGAAGGAGCGGGCGTCGCGCCCGATCTCGACATGCTCCACGACCGCCTTGCCCGAACGGTGCTCGTATTCGACCGGGTCTTCGATGGTGATGATGTGGCAGGCGCGGTGGTGGTTCAGCTCGGCCACCAGGGCGGCGAGCGTCGACGACTTGCCGGAGCCGGTCGGCCCGCAGACCAGCACCAGGCCGCGGTTGGGCCGCACCAGCTCGGCCAGGGCGGACGGCAGGTTGAGCCCCGCCAGGCTGGGGATCTCCGAGGGCAGCGACCGGATCGCCGCCGCCAGCTGCCCGCGCTGACGGTGCAGGTTCACCCGGAACCGCCAGGAGGAGCCGCCCGGGCCGCGCAGGCCGTCGTCCAGCTCGCGGCCGGGGGACAGCCGCAACGAGAGGTCGGCCGCCCCCCGCTCCTCCATCTCCCGGCGGAGCCGGCCCCCCATGTGGGAGTGGAACATCGCCGCCAGCTCGTCGCCGTCCAGAGGCTCGGACTGGGCGCGGGCGAGCCGCCCGTCCACCCGGAAGACCGGCGGCAGCCCCGCCACCAGCAACAAGTCGCTCGCCCGCAGCCGGACCATCTCGCCGAGCAGCCGGTCCAGCGGCTCCCCTTCGACGACCTGGATGCGGGCGGGGATGTCGAGCGCGATGTCCGAGACGGCGGCCGGGCTGTCCGCGGCGTACGACTCAAGGGGCGCCTCGCGGCTGTTGAGCTCGCGGACGAGACGGTCGAGATCAGGGTCGTGAAGCTTTTCCAGAGGTTCGGTCATCGATAGTCTCCTGCTTCAGCATACGGATCAGCCGGGTCGTCCGTCTGCGGAGATACGATCATGACAGCCGGACCGGCGAGGTCCGGCTCGATCCAGGGAGAAATGCAAATGGCCATCCAGGTTGGTGACAAGGTTCCGGACGTCAAGCTCCACACCATGACGGACAAGGGCCCGCGGGCCATCTCGACGCACGAGTTCCTCCAGGGCCACAAGGTCGTCCTCTTCGCCGTACCGGGCGCCTTCACGGGGACCTGCTCGAACGAGCACCTGCCCGGCTTCGTCCAGCACGCCGGCGAGATCAAGGCCAGGGGGATCGACGTCGTCGCCTGTGTCGGGGTCAACGACGTCTTCGTCATGGACGCCTGGGCCAAGGCCAAGGGGGTCGGGGACAAGGTCCTGATGCTCGCCGATGGCAACGGCGACTTCGCCCGCGCCATGGGCCTGGAGATGGACTCCCGCGGCTTCGGCATGGGGCTCCGCTCGCAACGCTACGCCGCTGTCGTCGAGGACTGCGTCCTCAAGTCCCTGCGCGTCGACCAGCCCGGCGAGGTGCGGGAGAGTGGCGCCGAGGCGGTCCTCGCCTCTCTCTGAGCGTCAGGCCGGATCGGGGCTGTCGGCGCGGGCGGGCGCGACCTGCAGGTTCTTGAAGCGCTCCAGCACCACCTTGCCCGGCGGCAGGCCGCGAGGCTTGCTGATGTCGGCGCAGGTGCAGACGTGGACGGAGACGCGGCCGCCATGCCGCGCCTTGGAGTAGCCGGCGGCCAGGGAGGCCGCGAAGCGCTCGGTCTCGCGCGGCAGGCGGTCCAGACCTTCGGGGTTGCGCACGACCACGTGCGAGCCGGACTCGCTGGCGACGTGGAACCAGAAATCGCGCGGCGCCCCCAGCTTCAAGGTGAGGATGTCGTTGTCCTCGGCGGTCTTGCCGACGAGCACCGTCATTCCGTCGGGCGACACAAACCGCCGCGCCACCGGCCGGCCCTGCCAGAGGCCGTTCTCGGGATCCGGGAGCGGCGGCGGCCCCTTGCGCTCCCCCTTCGCCATCAGGCGCGCTCTCCCTCCTCGGCATCCAGGAAGGCAACCCAATCCGCGACCGCCTCCCAGAGCTCGGCCAGGGACAGCCGGCAGGCCGGCGCGTCCTCGAATTCGGCTTCGATCACGGCGCCGACCGACGACAGGATCAGGGTATGGGCGTTGCCCGTCTCCTCCCAGGCTTCGGTCTCCCCCGCCTCCACCTCCTCGATCGCCCGCAGGATCTCGCGACCGTGCTCGGGATTGCCCTGGATGTCGCTCTCCAGGAACCGGGCCAGCAGCGAACCGTCCTCCTCCGACTGGACGCGGGGGTCTCCCGCCTCGTCGCGATAGATCTCCAGCTTCATCGACCCTCCCGGTAGATCGGATACGCGGTGTTGATGTCGCCGTCCAGGAGATAGCCTTCGATGGTGAAGCCCCGGCCCGACGGGCCGCGGAACTTCTGAGACTGCCCCGTCGTCCGCCCGCGCCAGGCATTCAAGATGGCGCGGATCACCTGGTCGCGGCTCATGGAGTCGGGGAAGAAAGTCGACCGCTTCTCCAGCCACCGGCCGCTCTCCGGGTCACGGATCTCGACCCGCGCCTCGTAGACCCCCTCGCGGTTGGGCCCGCGCGTCACGCCGGCCACCCGCGCCCCCTGGGGGTTGCGCCCGCCCGGCCGCGAATGGAAGCCGACCGGCCGCCCCCGCCGGTTGATCTCCCCCTGGAAGACATGGGTCTGATTGATCCGCGGCTCGGTGCCGCTCCAGCGCGCGGCGAGGGCTTCGCCGAGGCTCAAACCGAGAAGGGCCACGATCGACCACATCGTGAACAGCGAAAGGAGTCTGCCTCGTCTCATTCGGAATTCCTACTCGAGCACAAGCATCGCCGCATAAGGCTTCAACAGGGGCGCTTTCATCCAGTACGAGCGGAGCGTCTCGAGGTGGTCCTGCGGCATGGCATTCCTCCCCTTCGAGACGTGCCATGCGGCGGCCATCCGAATCAAGGTGTCTCGCAGAACGGAGATCGTGGAATCGACATCAACCCTGGCCTTCTTCGCCAGCCTCACGAAAACCGCCTCGTCTACCGCCAGCAGAGGCTTGAGCCCGGCCAGCTTCAGCGCCAGTTTACCCCCCAGCTCAGGCCAAGCGATCGTACAGACCTGGTCATAGAGAGGGGACAGCTTGGCATTGACACCATCCGGATACACGAAGGACCAGTTCTTGAGGTGCGCATCCTCATTCCCGCAGCCGATGACAAAGGCCAGCCGCCGGATGAACTCTAGATAGGCGTCCTCCCCGGCGATCTGTCGTACCAGGACAGCACACTGCTCATAGGTGATGAGGTCGTACTTGAGCCTCGGCGGCAGGCCCACGACTTGCGCGAAGTCCTCCTGATGGATACGCCGAGGACCGTCGCGGTCGTAGCGACGGATGACGAGGACCTGCGAGTCCGGATTCGCGAATCCGCGCAAGGAAGGCGGAAGCGCGCCGCAGGGCTGCAGATGGCACTCCGGGACGTCGAACCCTGCCGCGCGGGCCCACTCCAGGGAGGCGAACTCGTTTTCCACCACGTGCGAGAATCGCGACGAGTCCAGCTTCACGATCCACTCTCCAAGCCGGCCATGCGCTGGGATCGTCAGCTTCGCACCCTCACGCAACATAGAGAACTTAAGCTGCACTCCGGCGAGAGAGAAGCGCAGCACGCCCTCTTCGGATTCCGGATCGGGCACGGCGGGTTCGTCTGTGTCGCCGTCCGCCAAGTCTTCTATTTTCCCAGACTCGATTTGGATTTCGACCGCACCCGGAAGGTCCCGCCCTACAGCCGCGAGGAGAGCTATCTCATCGCCGTGAGAGATCCGCAGACTGGCCTCGATCAACTCCCGTAGAGGACCTTCGGGTACGAGATTGGCGAAAAAGGCAGGGAGCTCATTCCGCTTGCCCCGGTAGGGCCTGAAAAGGTCATCCTCGAACGACTGGCTCAAGACGGGGCGTTGCGGCATGTGCCGGTACTCGTCGAGGAACCGGAAGGAGATCCGGCCGTCGTCCCCCTCCGAAAGGTGGCCGACGGGAAAACCGCTCAGGGAAACCTGAAAGGTCCTCCTCAAGCCTCAGTTTCCACTTGCGCGAGCAGGTAGGAGATGGATGGCCGGTCGTTTTTGGACCAGGCCGCGAGTCGTTGCCCCAGATGGTCTACCGCCTCTTCAATCACTTGGGCGCGCTCCTTCAGGAACGACTCCACGTCGCCTTGGAGGAGAGCCTCCGCCGCCGCTGCGGAAATGCCGTGTGAACGCAGCACGGCGGTGTCAGGTCCATGGCTCGTAATTTCGTCGACGAGCTCCTTGCGAGCCGAGCCGGCGCCGGGCAGAAGGATGCGATTCACCGGACTAGAGCCAAATACTTCGCCCCTCGGAAGAATCCTCCGGAAGGCATCTGCATCTCGCTCCTCAATCAAGGCGGCGATGTCGAGAGGCTTCTTGTCACTCACATTCAGCGGCCTCAGCGATGCCATCCCGAGGACCGCAATCCGGCTCTCGGCTGCGCGGGCATCGAATCGCTGGGGCAGAGCTAAAAATCTCTTTTCGCCACTGGATACGAGAGAAAGCAGGGCTTGGGCACTCTGCTCCTCGTCGCTCCCTCGGATAGCTGCAACTCCGCGCCGCATAAGGGTAAGCTCATCGTACACGCTCGCACCCAACAACATGCGCCAAGTCCAGCGCGTCAATAGATCCAAGGTTCGAGCCTTGGGTTCGGGATGTAAAGCAAAGAACCTAGTCAACACGATCAACGGCATGGATCTCGGCAGCAGCCGCAGATGGGGGATCTCAGCATGGATCTTTAGGAACGATAGGACACGACGGATTGCGGGCAGTGCTTCCGAGACAGCATTTCTAAGCACCTCTGTATCTTTCCGGTAGTGGTCGGCGATATTCCGCGTGACATCGAGTCCTTTGAACGCCATCAGACACGATAGCAGCTGTTCCTCTTCCGGTCGTCCCATTCCGAGCCCTTGAAGCTCATCGGCCAGCTCAGGCAGAGTCGACGGATGTGCGCCTTTACGCCCAAAGAGCGCCTTGTGTACGTCATCCCAATCCAAACGCTTCCCAAACTTGTTGACGCGATAGAAGATGTCTCTCAGGAGCTCTTCATCCTCGGTTTCAACAATGTAAAGGGGTATTTCATACTCCCGAATCCGGCGGCCTGCCTGGAAGACGGACGTCCGCAGAGCAGCGTTGCGGCCATGGGCCCACTCATAGACCCACTCACTGAGAACCGAAGAATCCAGGAGGTGTATAACGGGGATCGCAGTGGAAGGTACTCCGCCTTTCTTAGGGGGAGTAATGAAGATTTGTCTCTCGGCATCGAAGTAGACGACCCAGGGATCATCTGGTGTCAGAGGAATCGGTGCCGGTCGTGAAAGCCCAACAGTCAGCGCCGTCAGACGTTGCTGGCCGTCTACGACCCATAGAGCCGATTGGGTATCCGGAGCGTCTATGGCAAGAGGTCCCATGACGATCCGCTCGGCCTCCGCCTGGCCTTTGCTGAGGAGAAACGACCCGATGGGATACCCACGGTAGATGCTGTCGAATAGGGCGACGACATCGTCCGCCTTCCATTTCAGATCACGCTGGAAGCTCGGCACCCTGACTTGGCCACGACGAACAAGCGTGACCAGGTCCTGGACCGTCTGGGTCGTTGCCTGGCTCCGTGGCGATGGGGTTGGATCCAATACTTTCTCCCTTGGTCGTCAGCCCCGTAGCGTAAGTCAGGCAGGAGTATCCGTCAACTGGAACGGCCTCACCAGATTGTATCTCCCGCCTACCGGGTTCCAAGACTGGCGTGATAGAAACACAGGACGATGAAGGAGAAGACTCCGCCCCCCGATGACCGCCCCCGCTGCCCCTGGGGGCTCGGCGACCCGCTCTATATCGTCTACCACGACGAGGAGTGGGGCGTGCCGGCCCACGACGACCGCCACCTGTTCGAGATGCTGATCCTCGAAGGCGCCCAGGCCGGGCTGTCCTGGCTCACCATCCTGCGGCGGCGCGAGAGCTACCGCCGGGCCTTCGACGGCTTCGACCCGGAGATCGTCGCGCGCTACGGCCCCGACAAGGTCGAGGCCCTCCTCGCCGATCCGGGCATCATCCGCAACCGTCTCAAGGTCGAGGGCACGGTGCGCAACGCGCGGGCATTCCTCGAAGTCCAGCGCGAGCACGGCAGCTTCGACCGCTATCTCTGGACCTTCGTCGGCGGCGCCCCGAAGCAGAACGCCTGGGCGAGCATGAATGAGGTCCCCCCGGAGACCCCCGAGTCCAAGACCCTGAGCCGCGAGCTCCAGCGGCGGGGGTTCACCTTCGTGGGGCCGACCATCTGCTACGCTCTCATGCAGGCCGTGGGCATGGTCAACGACCATCTCACCGGCTGCTTCCGCCACCGCGAGGTGCGCCGCCTGCGCTGAGCCTCTTCCGGGTTAGAATCCACGCATCTGACGTCCTTTTTCTTGGATTGAATCCGGGTACGTCCCGGCATGGAGGAGACCCGTATGCCCCGCACGGCCCTGCGCGCGTTCGCCGCCGTCCTGCTCCTGGCCCCGCTTTCCCTGCCCGCCGAAGAGCCGGTCGACCTGGCGATGGTCACCCGCATCCGCGACGAAGGCTTCCGCCGCTCCCAGGTCGTGGAGACCACGGCCTATCTGAGCGACGTCATCGGCGCCCGCCTCACCGGCTCGCCGCGGATGAAAGAGGCCAACGAGTGGACGCGCAAGAAGCTGGCGGAGTGGGGGCTCGCCGACGCGCGCCTGGAGGCGTGGCCGTTCGGCCGCGGCTGGACCTATGACCGCGTGGCCGTCCACATGGTCAAGCCCCAGAAGGCGCCGCTCTTCTCGCTGCCCAAAGCCTGGACGCCCGGCACCGCGGGCCCGGTGCGAGGCCTCGTGGTGCGGGCGGACATCGAGGATGAGAAGGACTTCGAGGCCTGGCGCGGCAAGCTCGCCGGCAAGATCGTCCTGCGCGACGCCGAGCGCGACCTGGCCCCGGCCGCCGGTGCCGCCGAGCCGCAGCCGCGCCGGTTCTCCGCCGAAGCCCTGTCGGAGCTGCGGGGATTCGAGATCCCCACCGGTCCCCAGGAGGACCCCCTCGCGGTGGCCGTCCGGCGCTACCGCGGCCACCTGGCCGTCAACGAGTTCCTGGCCGCCGAGGGCGTCCTCGCCGCGATCGAGGTCAGCAACCGGAGCTGGGGCGTGATCCGGGTCGGACGCGGCGGCTCCCGCTTCCCCGGCGAGACCTCGGGAGTGCCGACCCTGATGATGGCTGCCGAGCCCTACAACCAGCTCGTCCGCCTGCTCGACCGGGGCGTCGAAACCGAGCTCGAGATCGACCTCAAGGCCGACTTCCACGACCAGGACCCGAACGCCTACAACACCCTGGCCGAGATCCCCGGCACCGACAAGAAGGACGAGGTGGTGCTGGCGGGCGCCCACCTCGACTCCTGGCACGGCGCCACAGGAGCGACCGACAACGCCGCCGGCTGCGCGGTGGCCATGGAGGCGATGCGCATCCTCAAGGCGCTCGGGGTCAAACCGCGCCGCACCATCCGCGTCGCCCTGTGGAGCGGCGAGGAGCAGGGCCTCCTGGGAGCCAGCGCCTATGTGGCCGAGCACCTCGCCGCCCGGCCCGTGCCGCAAGACCCCGTCGAGAAGAAGATGGCGCCCTATCTTTGGAAGGGCCCCCTCACCCCGAAGCCGGGCTACGCCAAGCTCGCGGCCTACTTCAACCTCGACGGCGGCGCCGGCCGGATCCGCGGCGTCTACGCCCAGGAGAACGCCGCCGTGGCGCCGATCTTCGAGGCCTGGCTCGCGCCGCTCCGGGACCTGGAGGCGGACACCGTGACCCTGCGCCCGGCGGAAGACACCGACCACGAGGTGTTCGACCGCATCGGCCTGCCGGGTTTCCAGTTCATCCAGGACGAGCTGGACTACACGCCGCGCACCCACCATTCGTCCCTGGACACCTTCGACCATGTCGAAGAGCAGGACCTCATGCAGGCCTCGGTGGTGCTCGCCTCGTTCCTCTACCACGCGGCGACGCGTCCGGAGCCGCTGCCCCGGAAACCGATGCAGTAGAAGGGGTGAAGTTTCGCAACTTCCCTGTAAGCTGATCGTATACAGGGGCGCCGTGCCCCTTTCAGGGAATCTCTTCTCTCCCGGGGCGGTTCCTAGCCACGCATCCAGAGGAGAACGAATGCGTCTACGAAACAGTCTTTTCCCCGCCGTACTGGCGCTCCTCGCCGTCGCGGGCCTGAGGCCCGCCGTGGCGGCCCTCAAGGTCGAGCCGCCGCAGTTGCAGGTCCGCGAGCACCGGCTCGGCAACGGCCTGCGCATCCTGCTGCACGAGGACCACTCCGTACCGGCCGTCGAGCTGCAGGTGATCTACCACGTCGGCGCCAAGAACGAGCGCCCCGGACGGCACGGCTTCGCCCACCTGTTCGAGCACATCATGTTCAAGGGCTCCGAGAACGTCGGGTCCGAAGAGCACAAGGTCTTCGTCGAGTCGGTCGGCGGCCGCTACAACGCCGGCACCGACTTCGACCGGACCACCTACTTCCAGACCATCCCCAGCAACTACCTCGAACGGTTCCTCTGGCTGGAAGCCGACCGCATGCGGTCGCTCAACGTCTCGCAGGAGAACTTCGCCTCGGAGCGCGACGTGGTCAAGGAGGAGCGGCAGACCCGGATCGACTCGCCCCCCTTCGGCCGTCTCCTGCAAACGGTGCTCGACAAGACCTTCACCACCCATCCCTACCGGGTGCTGCCCATCGGCAAGGTCGAGGACCTCGAGGCCGCGACCCTGGAAGACGTGCGCGAGTTCCACCGGACGTTCTACGTCCCCAACAACGCCACGGTGGTGATCGCCGGCGACTTCGACAGCAACCAGGCGATCCAATGGATCGAGAAGCACTTCGGCTCGATCCCCAAGGGCGGGGAGATCCCGCGCAACATTCCCAAGGAGCCGGCCCAGACGGCCGAGCGCCGGGCGATCTCCTACGACCCCAACGTTCCCCTGCCGGCGGCGCTGCTGACCTATCACGTGCCGGAGGCCGGGCATCCCGACCTCTACGCGCTGGAGGTGGCGAGCGAGATCCTCTCCGCCGGCCAGAGCTCGCGGCTCTACCGCGAGCTGGTCTACGACAAGCAGATCGCGCTGGCCGCCGGCGGCCAGGCGATCGTCCTGGAAGACCCGGGCGTGTTCTTCTTTTTCGCCTTCATGCAGGGGGGCCATACCGCCGAGGAGGGCGAGAAGGCGCTGCTCGCCGCGGTCGAGAAGCTCCAGACCCAGCCGGTCAGCGCCGAGGAACTGGACAAGGCCAAGAACCAAGTGGTCTCCGGCCTCGTGTTCGGCCGCCAGACGGTCCAGGACAAGGCCAACGCCATCGGCTACGCGGCCACGATCCTGGACGACGTCTCCCTGGTCAACCGGCAGCTCCCCCTCTATCAGAAGGTGACCGCCGGGGACATCCAGCGGGTGGCGCGGACCTACTTCAAACCGGAAAACCGCACCGTGGTCTACATGCTGCCGGAGGCGATGCGCCCGGGCCAGCAGGGGGACGCCCCAAAGCCCCAGACGGAGAAGCCCCAGACGGGCGAGGTGAAGCCATGAGGATGAATCTTTCGAGCACCCTTCTCGCCGCCCTGGCCCTGCTCGCCGGCACGGCGGCGGCCGCGGCGCCCCAGCAGCAGGCCCGCAAGGCCACGCCGCCGCCGCCGCAGGCGGAGAAGCAGATCCGCTTCCCCGCCTTCGAGGAGAAGACCCTGGCCAACGGTTTGCGGGTCGTCGCCATCGGGCACCACGAAACGCCGGCGGTGAGCGCGCAGCTCATCCTGTCCGCCGGCAAGGCCTATGAGCCCGCCGCCAAGGCCGGGCTGGCGTCCGCGACCGCCGAGCTGCTCACCCAGGGGACCCAGAGCCGGTCGGCGCAGGACATCGCCGGCGCCAT
Organism: Thermoanaerobaculia bacterium; assembly: GCA_046714475.1. GTDB lineage: Bacteria > Acidobacteriota > Thermoanaerobaculia > Multivoradales > UBA5704 > DASPJI01. Next base: position 31,972 of record JBKKAU010000178.1, on the reverse strand, counting down.
CGACTCGGTGGGCGGCAACCTCTCGGCCAGCGCCTCCTCGGACGCGGGGGTCGCCGCGGTGCGGGTGACGTCGGATCAGCTCGACCTCGGGCTCGAGCTGCTCGCCGACGTGGTCCTGCGCCCCAGCTTCCCGCAGGAAGAGATCGAGCGCTGGCGCAGCCAGACGCTGAACGGCCTCCAGATCCAGCAGAACGATCCTGGCTACCTGGCCGACGCCGCGTTCCAGCGCGTCCTTTTCGGGGCACACCCCTACGGCCAGCCCTCCACCGGCACGCCGGAGTCGGTCCGCGGCCTGACGCGGGACGACCTGACGGCCTTCCACCAGCGGCAGTACGTGCCCAACGGCGCCATCCTCGCCATCGTCGGCGACATCCGGCCGGCCGATGCCTTCGCCAGGGCGGAGCGCGCCTTCGGCGCCTGGAAGAAGGGAGAGGAGCCCAAGGCGCCGGCCGTGACGGCTGGAGCCGGGGGACGCAAGATCGTCGTCGTCGACAAGCCGGACGCGGTCCAGACGCAGATCCGGGTCGGGTATCTGACGATCCCGTTCAAGGATCCGTCCCTCTTCGCCGCCGAGGTCTACGACTCGGTCGCGGGCGGCGGCTCCAACTCGCGGCTCTATGAGGAAATCCGCCGCAAGCGCGGCCTCTCCTACGGCGCGTACAGCGACTTCGCCCCGCGGCGCATGGCGGGATCGTTCGTGGCCGTGACCTCGACCAAGACCGAGTCGACCGTGGAGGCCCTGGAGCAGGTGCTCGGGGTGATGGGCGCCCTGGAGCAGACGACGGTCCCGGCGGAAGAGCTGGCGGCGCGCAAGACCTATATCACCGGCGCCTTCCCGCTCCTGATCGAGACTCCGGAAGGGATCGCCGGCGAGGTGCTGGAAGCGATGTTCTACGGACTCGGCCGCGACTTCCTCGAGAGCTACCGCGACCGCATCCAGGCGGTGAACGCCACGGACGTACAGGCCTTCGCGCGGCGGTTCGATCCCAGGGCCTCGACGATCGTCCTGGTGGGGAAGGCTTCGGACTTCGCCGAGGAGCTCGGCCGGAAGTATGGCAAGTTCGAGACGATCCCCGCCGCCGAGCTCGACCTCCTGCAGGCCGACCTGCGCCGGCCCAAGGACCAGACCGCCTCGGCGCCGGTCTCCGACGCCGACCGCAGCCGCGCCCGGGAGATCCTCGGCCGTGCCCGGGAGGCGATGGGCGGCAAGGCGTTCGTCGAGCAACGCTCGCAGGTCTCCAAGGGCACGGGGACGCTCTCCCCGCCCGGCATGCCGCAGCCGCTGCCGATCCAGTCGGTGGTCGTCTACGAGGTGTTCCCTGCCAAGACCCGCACCGAGCTCGGCCTGCCCATGGGGCAGATGATCCAGGTCTTCGACGGCCAGGTCGGCTGGGTGAGCATGATGGGCCAGGTCCAGGAGCAGACGCAGCAGATGAGCGAGGGCCAGTACTACGGCCTGAACATGCTGCGCAAGTTCGACCAGGCCGGATACGAAGCCCGTCCGCTGGCCGACGCCGAGGTCAACGGCAAGAAGGTCCAGGTGGTTTCGGTCTCGGATGCCCAGGGCCATACCACCCGCTTCTCCATCGATCCCGAGAGCCACCGAGTGGTGAAGACGGCCTACGACACGCCCGGCGGTGCGTCCGAGACGGTCTACGCCGACTACCGGCCGGTCGCGGGCGTGCAGGTGGCCCACACGGTGACCGCCCTCCAGAACGGCACGCCGATGGTCGAGCTCAAGCTGAGCGAGGTCCAGGTCAACGCCGCCGTCGACGAAGCCCTCTTCAAGAAGCCGGCGAGCTAGCGATCGGCAACTCCCGATTTCCAAAAGGCCGTGGATGATCTCCACGGCCTTTTTGCTTTTTCTCCTGTCCGCTGCGGCTACAATCGAGAAAACACAAAGTACGGTCGTCCGATCCCTGGGGCGGAGTCTGTCTCGGATCGGGCTCCACCGCTCCCCGGAGGCAAATCATGGCGGACGGCAAGAAAAAAGACTCCACGACCCGGAAACCGGTGCGGCCGGTGAAGCGGACGGCGACCCCGAAGGCCGCCGCGCCGACAGCGGTCGCCGCGCATCGCGAGTTCGAGCTGGACGACCCGTCGGTCGAGAGGGCGCTCCAGACCGGCGAGCACTCCGGTCTGCTCGAAGACTACTTCGGCGCCGAAAACTACGCGGAGCTGTGCCAGCTCAAGCGAGAGGCGGAGAGCCGCAGCGTCCGCGGTGGACCGGTGGTGCTGATCCTGCCCGGGATCATGGGCTCCAAGATCGGCACCCGGCGCGTGCTGCCCCCCTTCGACGACGTGTACTGGTTCGACCCGGTCGACGTCGCCATGGGGCGGCTGTCGCAACTGGCGCTCCCGTCGTCGAAGAAGTTCGAGGCCGTCGGCGTCATCCTCCTGGCGTATCTGAAGCTCAAGCTGCAGCTCCAGATCGCGGGTTACGAGGCCAAATTCCACCCCTTCGACTGGCGTTTGAGCCTTCCCGAGCTGGGCAAGGAGCTCGCCGCGCGGATGCTGAAGGAAGGGAGCGATGTCAGCCTGGTCGCCCACAGCATGGGCGGGCTGGTCGCCCGCGCCGCGATCGCCAAGGGCGCGAAATGCCGCCGGCTGGTGATGCTGGGCACGCCCAACTACGGCTCGTTCGCTCCGTTCATGGCCTTCCGGGGCACCTACCCGGTCGTACTCAAGATCGCCGAGCTCGACCGCGATCACGATGCCAAGCAACTCGCCGGCGACATCTTCACCACTTTTCCCGGCCTCACCCAGATGCTGCCGTCGCCCGAGCGCTTCTCCAAGGTCGACCTCTACGACCTCGCGATGTGGCCTCCGGGTGCCGACAAGCTCCGCCCCCGCAAGGAGATCCTCGCCAAGGTCAAAGAGGTCCAGAAGGGGCTCGCGGCGGCGGACGACCGTTTCTTCCTGATCGCCGGCGTCAACCAGGACACCGTGGTCGGGGTGCAACGCAAGGAGGACGGGCAGTTCGACTATGAATTCTCCAAAGCCGGCGACGGCACGGTGCCGCTCGAATTCGCCCGGATCTCCGGGGCCAAGACCTATTACATCGAGGAGAGCCACGGCAGCCTGCCGAACAACAAGCGGGTGGCCAAGGCGGTCATCGACATCCTGGGCCGCGGGGCCACCACCAGCCTGCCGGACACCGCGCCGGCGCCGGTGCGCGCCACGCGCCTCGTCCCCGAGGACGCCCTGCGGGTCCTGCCCTACGGCACCCGTCGCGACGGCACCCTGAGCCAGCGGGAGCTGCGCCATGTGCTCGACGAGGTCGCCTCGCCGAGCGCCCGCGAGGACCTGCTTCCCGCCACGGCGACGGGCCGGCCGATCGTCGCGGTACCCGGCAACCTGTCGGTGGAGGCCGGCTATCAGCACCGTTTCGAGCGGGTCGTCGTCGGACGCCGGCGCCAGCACCGGATCGACCTCCGCTTCGCGCTGGGGAGCATCACCGAGGCCGACACCCGGGCGATCGTGCTCGGCATCTTCCGCGACGTGAAGCCGAGCGGCGCCGCGGCGGCGATCGACGAACGGCTCGAAGGCGCCATCACCGAGATGTCGCACCGGCGCATGTTCTCGGGCGAAATCGGCGAGATCTTCATCCTGCCCACCGGCCGCTATGCCCTGACGGCCGACCTGATCACCTTCGTCGGCCTCGGCCCGTTCGACCGCTTCAACGACGAGGTGCTCCAGACCGCGGCCGAGAACGTGATCCGCACCTTCGTGAGGACCCGGGTCGAGGAATTCTCGACCGTGCTCTTCGGCGGCAGCTCCGGCGAATCCCCGGCCAGCGCCCTGCGCAACCTCCTGATTGGCTTCTTCCGCGGGCTCTGCGACGCCGACCGCGACCATCAGTTCCGGCGGATCGTCGTCTGCGAGAACAACCCAGAGCGCTACGTCGCCCTCAAGGAGGAGCTCTATCGCCTGTCGAGCACGTCGCTCTGCCAGGACGTCGAGATCACCTTCGACGAGGAGGTGCTGCGGCAGCCTCCGGTCATGGAGCCCACCAGAGGCGGCAGCCTGGTGCAGCGCCGGGACCCCACCTACCTGATCGTCCGCGCCGAGCAACAGGGGGAGACCGGTGACGAGGGTGGCGCGCAAAAACCCTTCGACGTCCGCTCGGCGGTGCTGACCGCCGGCGGCAAGGCGACGGTGGTGACCGGCCTGGTTCAGGAGGTCACGCTGCAGCGGATCGACGCGGGGATCGACGAGCTGGCTGGGCTGAGCGACATGAACCTCTCGGACGTGGGCGTCAAGTTCGCCGAGCTGCTCGCCCCGGAGGTCCGTACGGTCCTCTCGCGGCAGCGCGACCGGCACCTCGTCGTGGTCCACGATGGGCTCCTGTCCCGCGTGCCGTGGGAGACCCTCGCCCTCCGGGAGGACGGCCAGGGGGCCCTGCCGCCCGCCGGCAAGACGATCACCTTTCCGGCGGCTCCCGAGGTCTGGTTCCCCGCCGCCGAAAAGGGGATCAGCCGGCGCTACGCGGCCGACAACCTGTCAGTCGCCAAGTGGCTCCAGGAGCGGCTCCAGGACGAGGTGCTGCGGATCCTCCTGGTCGTCGACCCCACCGACGACCTGCCGGGCGCCGACAAAGAGGGCAAGCTCCTCAAAGCCCTGCTCTCCCAGCTCTCGGGAGTCCGTCTCGAAGAGCTCCGGAAGGAACAGGCGACGCGCCCGGCCCTCCTCTCGGCCTTCAGCTCGGGACGATACGACGTCATCCATTACGCCGGTCACGCCTTCTTCGATGCGGTCAACCCCGAACGGAGCGGCCTTCTCTGCCATGGCAAGACGCGGTTGACCGGCGCCGACCTGGCGGGGCTCGCCAACCTGCCGACGCTGGTCTTCTTCAACGCCTGTGAGTCGGCGCGGGTACGCGGCGAGGCCGTTGCCGAGGGGAGTACAGCTCCGGCCAAGGAGCAGCGGCAGACCCTTCGAGACACCACCGGTTTCGCCGAGGCGTTCCTGCGCGGCGGCATCGCCAATTTTCTGGGCACCTACTGGCCGGTACGCGACGACGCGGCCGAGACCTTCGCCGGCAAGTTCTACCAGGAGATACTCCACGGCCAGACGCTCGGCGACGCGCTCCAGACCGGCCGCGAGGAGGTCCGCAAGGTCACCAGCTCCAAAGACTGGGCCGACTACGTCTTCTACGGCAACCCCGACTTCATCCTCAAGGAGGCGCTCGCCGCGGAGCGCCAGGCGCGGCAGCCGTAACATCCGGATCGTCGCGACGTATCCTTCCTGGGGCGGACTCATCCGCTCCAGGGAGGATCATGAGCTTCGCTTCAGCCTCGCGGTACACCGTCCTCGGCCTGCCCCTCCTGCTCACTCTCGCCGCTCCGTCGGCCGCCGCGCGCCGCGGCGAGCTGGCGCTCCGGTACGCGGCCCTCGACCTCCCCGGCGCCCCGTCGGTGGTCGTGCCGGCCGACGTCGACGGCGACGGTCTGCGCGACCTCGTCGTGGTCGTGGCCTGGTCCGGCTGGGACCGGATCGGCATCGAGGAGACGGTCGAGATGCGCGAGGTGCCGGGCGCGGCGGAGGCCGGCCTCGACAGCGTCGAGGGCCTGGTCGAGGTCCTCACCGTCATCCCCGCGTTGATGGACCGCCGCGAGGTGCGGGTCTTCCCTGGCCGGCCCGACGGCACGTTCGCGCCCGAGGGGCCGGTCCTCCCTCTCGAGACCTCCGTCCTCTCGCTCGAAGCCGGCCCTCCCGGGCTGCCCATCGTGGCGCTCACCGACAGCGGCCTCTCGGCCCTCCGGCTCCGCGACGGCGCTCTGGCCCTGGAACCGGTCCTGGAGGACCGGCCGGTGCTCGCGGGCGCCGGTACCTTCGTCCCCAACCTCGGCATGACGCGCGACCTGGACGGCGACCGTACGCCGGACCTGCTCTTCCCCGCCGCCGACGGCGCCGCCGTCTACCTGAGCGGCCCCGAAGGGCTGCGGACCGAGCCGGCCGCGCGGCTGCGCTTTCCCGTCGATCCGCCGCGGCGCTCCGGCGGCTCGCTGGTCGGCCACTACCCGTTGCCCGAGGTCCGCGACGTCAACGGCGACCGCCTGCCGGAGCTGCTCCTCGCCCGTCCGGGTCGGGAGTGGGAGGGCTTCCGGATCTTCCGCAACCTGGGGGGAGGCCGCTTCTCCGGTCCCACCGCCCCGCTCGGCGAGCCGCGGAAAGATCCGGACGTCGACCCGAGACGGCCCCGGGATACCGCCCGCGTCGTCCATGTCGGCAACCTGGGCGATGCCGGGGGCATGGGTACCGCGGAGTACGTCACCGCGCGCGAGGTCCCGGTCGGCGACAACGCCTCCATGCGCCAGGAGCTCGCTCATGCCCGCCGGCCGCCCCACGTCTACGGCTTCCACCGCATGCGGCCGGACCTCTCCATGGAGCCGAAGCCCTATCAGGAGCTCAAGGTCTCGGGCTATGCGTTCGGTGGCGGCGAGTCCGACATCCGTCTGCCGGGAGGTTTCCAGGACCTGAACGGCGACGGCCGGCAGGACCTGGTCACCCTGACGCTCGACTTCTCGGTCTTCCAGGCGGTCAAGATCATGGCCGTGCGGCGCATCGGCATCGGGCTCGACTTCCATGTCTGGTGTCAGGACCCGGAAGGCCTCTTCCGTGAAGTGAAAGGGCTCGACCTCTCGGGCAAGTTCAACCTCGACCTCGACAACCTGAGGCTCGGCCACCTGTCGCAGTTCGCCGGCGACTTCGACGGCGACGGCCGCGTCGACTTCCTCCAGATGGGGCGCGGCAAGGCGGTGACGATCCACCGGGGACGTGCCGATTGCTCCTACCCCGCGCGGCCCGACCTCGCGATCCAGCTCCAGGAGCCGCCGCGCGACCTCGGGCTCGTCCAAGTGCGCGACTTCGACGGCGACAGCCTCTCCGACCTGCTGGTGATCCAACCGGCCAAGGCCGTCGAGCCGGGACTCACCCCGCCGGTCCGTCTGGACTTCTACCTGAGCGGAGGTGCCGCTTGAAGCGCGGCGTTTTGAGAAGCGGGTGCCTCGCGGCCCTGTTTCTCACCCCCTGGCTCGCCGCCGCCGCGCCGCCGGCCCCCCAGCCGCCCAGACCGGTCGGCTTGACGTCGGGAGAGTCCGGCGGCGCGCGCTGGATCGACGCCGTCCTGCCCGGGCGCGTGCTCTCCGCCGCCCTGCCCACCGGCGCGGACGGCCGCTGCCGGATCGCTTTGCTGGTGGCGCCGGAAGGCCCTGCAGGCGCCGCCGCTGGCGGCCCCCGCTCGCTGTTCCTGCTCGACCCGCAAGGCAGCGGGGCGTTGCGCGAGGCGCTACGCGGCCTGCCCGCCGCGGCCGACACCCTGGAGGCGATCGACCTGGACGGCGACGGCGGCCAGGAGCTGCTGCTCGGCGAACCGGGCAAGCTCCACGCCCTGGGTCCCATCGAGCGGCCCGCGCTCTCTCCCCGGCCTCTCCTCTCCGACCCCGCCCTGGACCTGGCCGTCTCCCGGCCTGCCCGTTGGCCGCCCGTCGCCCGCCGGGCGAGCCGGCAGCTCGAGGTCGTCGGCGTCGGCGGGATCCGCGCCTACACATCGGACGGCGCCGGGGCTCTGACCTTGACGGCCGCGCACGAGCTGCCCGTGCGCGCTCGCCGCGATGCGGCCGGGCTGCTCCTCTCGACACCCCGGGTGACGGCCCTGCCGCGTCCCGGCGGCCCGTCCCTTTACGCCGCCGGCCCGGAGGCGCATGGAAGGACCCGCCTGCGGACCGTGCTGATCGATCCGGCGGCCCCGGAGCCGGCGCGCCGCATCGAAGCCTGGTCGCAGCTCCCCGGTCCCGAAGAGGTGATCGCGAGCTGGTACGTCCTGCTCGACAACCGGCCCTTCCTGATCGTCACCACCGCCGACGCCGAGAAGGTGGGCGTGTTCGTCAAGCAGAGGCTCCGCGTCTTTCCGCTCGTGGCCGACCGCAGCCGCGCCGGCCGCCGGCCGGTGCTCGCGGCCGAGACCGAGAGCCGCCGCTGGAACGGCGTGGTCCCCGCCGTGCTGGACGTCGACCGCGACGGCCGCGAAGACCTCGTCGTGGTCCAGCCCGAGGGGCTCGCCGGCAAGACCCTGGTCGCCCAGGCCTGGCTGGGCCGGGGGGACGGAGGCTTCCAGCCGGGAGGGCGCAAGACGGTGCTGGACGTGGAGGCCGAGGACTGGAGCTATGGTCAGGACCTCAACGGCGACGGGATCGCGGACCTCGTGGCCGTGAGCCGGGACCGCATGCTCGCCTTCGCCGGGCTGACGGACCCCAAGGGCAGGAACGTTCTGGAGCGCAAGCCCTGGAGCACCGCCACTTTCCGTCCCACCCCGTCCGGAAAGACCGTCGAGATGAGCATCGGCACCGAGGGGACGCGGGTTGAAGCCGGCGGCGTGGTCGAAATCGGTACGCCCTCCCTCGTCGACCTGGACGGCGACGGCCGCGCGGAGGTGATCTTCCTCGCCCCGAACGAGGGAGGGCGCGGCTCCGTCCGGGTGGTACGGCTGGGAGACTGACCGGCGGGTCCCCCAGGATGCGGCTGATCCTGCCGCAAATCATCCCCATATCGAGAAGAAAGCGCCCCTTCCGGCGCGGCAGAACCTGCCGCAACCGCAGCTCCTCCTCTGCGCCCCTCGTCGCCGCGTTGCTCCGGCCAAGGAAAAAGGGCACGATTAGCACAAAAAAACGGCGCACTAGAAGTGTCGCCGAGCAACTCCGTGGACATTCCGGTCCATCTTGGCCGTGCGTGATCCAGGACAGGAGGCACTTATGTTTCGGAGAGGGGGAATTCGGTTCGTCGTGGCGCTCGCCCTGCTGGCGGCGCTCATGGGTCCGGCGTACGCCTCGGCCACCAGCTTCGATCCGGCCCATCAAGGAGAGGCACAGTGGCTCGATGTAGGAGATCTCTGGGCCCGGTTTCAGAAGTGGCTCGCGGCGCTGCCGGGCAGCCGCGGGCAGGACACGGAGAAACGTGGATCGGACATCGACCCGAACGGAGGCGAAGAAGGCGAGAGCTAGACGGACTTGCCCGGAGACGGCGTTTCCGTCTCCGGATTCTTCAAGTACAGACTATGAGACAATGTTGTAGCGGTTGACATGACATTCCTGTTCGGGAGGGTACTTTGAGCCACTTGACGGATGAAGAAGTGGGCCTGTTCATATCAGGCCGTCTTCGGTCAGCGGAGCTGCGGGGTGTTGTTCGCCATCTGCTGGAAGGTTGTCCTCACTGCGGAACGAAGCTCGCCAAGATCGCCGAGGTGCTCCCCGAGCATGCGCCCGCCGTCGAAGTCCTATTTTGGGCAGAGGATAAGGCCTACGACCTGGCCATTGATCGTGCCCTTGCCAGGGCGAGACGCCAAGAGGCCTTCTGGCAGGGAGAACATGCCCAACTCGCGGACCTCGTTGCCGCCGCTGGAAGCTCCTCGCAAGGGATCAGCGGCATCACAGAAGAGGCTGAAACGAACCTCCACGGCTGGCCCCTGGTAGAGGCCCTCTTACATCTGAGCTATGAGGAGCGCTTCCGTGATGTCCGGGAGATGCTCTTCCTCGCGTTCGCGGCCCGGGTTGCGGCCCAGAATCTGGATTCCCGCATCTATGGAGAAAGCAGGATCGCCGACGTCCAGGCACGGGCCTGGGCCGAGTTGGGCAACGCATACCGGCTGAACGATCAGTTCGAGAGCGCCGAGGACGCCTTCGCCCGAGCCGAGGTCTTGCTGGACGAAGGGACAGGGGACGCGCTGCTCCTCGCGCGCGTTCTGGACCTGCGGGTGTCTCTGCGAACTGACCAGCGCCGATTGGGAGCCGCCCGTGAGCTTCTCGATCTTCTCTATCAGCTCTATTCAGAGATGGGAGAGACCCACCTGGCGGCTCGAACACTCATCACGAAGGGCATGAACCTCAGAAATGAGGAAGAACCCGAAGAAGCCGTCGCACTGCTCCAGAAAGGTCTTGCCGAGATCGATCCATGGCGGGACCCGAAGCTGGAGGCGATCGGTACCCATGCTTTGCTCAATGCGATGGTGGACAGCGGCCGTTACCGCGAGGCCGCTCAGGTCCTCTTGAGAAGCAACCTCCGGCAATCGTTCGCTGAGGATCCTCTGAACCTGGCCCGTCTCCGTTGGGTCGAGGGCAAGATCTTCGCGGGGCTCGGCAAGCTCCGGCGGGCCGAAAGGATTTTCCGTGAGGTCCGGGAGGGCTTCCTCTATAGGGACCAGGAGTACGACGCCGCTCTCATGGGTTTGGAGCTTGCTGGTGTCTGGCTGCAACAGGAGAGAGCCGAGGAGGTGCGGGAGCTCGCTCAGGAGGTCCTGGAGGTTTTCGAAGACCTCGGCATCCAGAGCGAGGCGGTCAAAGCGATCCGCTACCTCAACCAGGCCTGCGCGCGCTCCGAGGCCACGCCCGGACTGGTGCACCGGATCCTCGCCTTCCTCCTTCGCCTGGAATGGGAGCCGCGTCTCCAGTTCGCGCCTTAAGAATCCTCGCGCAGCAGACGGAGGAGGGAGCGCTTCACCCGGTCGTCGAACTCGGGGGAATCCTCCTCCTCATCCTCCGAGGTCAGCTCATGGACCTTCTCCATCAACGGGCTCGTCCTGCCGTGGGACGGATACGCCCAGCGGAAGAATTCCCACGGCTGGACTCCCAACGCCTCCACGATCATGAGCACATGGCTGAGCTGCAGCCGGACCGTTCCGCCGAGGATCTTGCTCAGGCCTGAGCTGCCGAGCCCCAGGTCCCGCTCGATCGACCGGCGCGAACGGCCCGACAGCCGCACGAGGCGATCCAGCAGCTCCGCGATGCGGCGCGCCTCCTCGTCATGCAGATTGCTCATTGAGCGGAGTATAGCGTCCCGACCGTACCAGGCAAGGAGCCTCTTCGGAACCGGCACCGCGGTGCGCAGGTCTAAAAGACAGGGACCAGACAAAAACGTCCCCGTCCCGAACAGGAAGCAGGCATGCGAGATCCCGCCCTGAGGGCTACCCGTTGGATCGCGTCCACCGCCGCTCTCTCCTGGTACGACATGGGCTTGTTTCCAGACAGCCGCGGCGGCAACGCGGAGACCCGGACTTCTCGAACGCCGCGACGGGCGCTGGGTGGTGATCGATCGGGAGACGACCCTGCATTGGGACTGAGGACACGTCGGAGGGATCAGATGCTGAAGATAGGCGCGGCTCTCAGCTTTGCCATTGCGGTCCTGCACGTGGGGATCGTCGTCGCCGGGGCTCCGGCATACCGGTACTTCGGGGCAGGGGAAGAGATGGCCAGCCTCGCCCAAGCTGGCTCGCCCCTGCCGGCCGTGATCACGCTGCTCCTCGTCGCCGTGTTCGCCGCCTTCGGCGTTTACGCTCTATCGGGAGCCGGAGTCATCCGCCGGCTCCCGCTCCTTCTGACAGCCTTGATTGTGATCGGTGCCATTTATGCCCTCCGCGGGCTGGCGGTTTTCCCTCAGATCTATCAGGTGGTAGCGTCCTCAACGGCGCTCGCGCCCAAGGAGATCGTCTTCTCTCTGGTTGCCTTGGCAACAGGCGCGGTATACCTCCTGGGGACTATTGCACGTTGGAGGAGCCTGCGAGCGCCGCAAAGTCAGCGCATCGACCGGTCTTGATTCAGGTCGACCAGCTAACCTTTACCGCGCCTTCCGGCTTCGGCGAGGAGGCCATGTTCATACCTCTGCTTTCTTCTCATAAAAGTAGGGAGGTTATCGGAAGCAAACTACCGGCCCGCTAGCGCGGCCATCTCGAACGTCGTTCGCGGAGCCACGCCGGCCGCCCGGCCCCCTCCCCGAGCCCGTTCGGAAGTGCCATGAAACAGCCCAGACGGCAGGGAGCGGCTCTGCGCCGTTCGAGCCCGTGCTGGACCGACGCCAATGTCGAGGACTTGGTGCGCCAGCTCGCGCCGGCGATCATCAAGCTTCGCCGCGGTGCTCATGCTTTTGGGTGCGCGACGGCAGCCGCCGCCCGCCTTCCCACGCGAAATGACACGGCCAATGCCGAGGTCCTCTCCGGCTGGTATGAAATTCGGAGCCAAGAGCCGACCTGCGCACCTCTCGCGACGCATGGGTTCCGCACAGACTTTTCCTTTGATCTCTATGACCTCGATGACTTGGGGGCCGACGATCTTATCTTCTCAAATAGAAGAGAAGTCATTATCCCTCCTCTTACAACACGACGCTCGTCACAGACTGCACATAGGTCGTTCAACGGCGCGACTATCGAGTATTACTTCAGACAGTTGAGCCCCAAGTATTGCCGGTCGGCCCGCAGATGGATTCCGACCCGCCCCCTCCCAGAGCTCCCAGGCGCAATCAGCCCTCCCGCTTCTTCTTGACTTCCACGCAGCTCTATACATAGTCTTTGCACGTTGCCAAAAGTTCATGGCTGTTTGTCCAAGGCCGGCCATGGAGGCCGGCCTTTGCCGTTGATGAAGGAGCTGTACATGATTCGCAGGAAGTGCTGGACCGCCGCCATCTGCCTCGGTGTCACAATTCTCCTGGGAGGCGACGGTCTTTCGGCAGCCGGCCCCATGAAGAAGCAACCGGACGATGCCAAGGCCAGAATGGAGGCGGAGGGTTGGAAGCAGATCTCTCAGGGGGTGTTCGAGCGCCGGCTGGGGCCGAACAAGGTGGAGCACCTAGCTTTTGGCCGGGGAGGACTGGCCTGGATCATCAACGAGCTCACCCGCCAGCTCAAGTCCATGATGATCGAGCACGAGAGCTACCCGTCCGAAGACCTCGCCGAGGCCATCGACGGCCTGAGCGTCAGAATCGCCAGCGCCAAGCGGGAGATGAGGAAGATGAGGAAGGCGCCAGAGGGGATGTCGAGCATGACCGAAGCCGTCGAGGGCGCAAGCTGCAGCGCCGACTGCTACAGCGCCACCGCGGATGCAAATCCCCTGACGAGCACCCTGGGCGCGAGAGCGACCGCACAGGCTATGTTCAACTGCGACTGTGGCCACTCCGGCGACACCTATGCCTATGCCTACGCCCGTGCCACCCAGGGGACCACCATGACGGTCAATAGCCAGGAGAATCCGCGCACGGGTACCGACATCACCAGCTCGGCCTCGGCGAGCACGAACGGAGAGCTGGACTGCTTTTCGGAGGCCTATGCGTCCGTGTCGATCCCGGCCGAGGAACTCCATTACTCCAGCAGCGACATCAACTACTCGTGTCCGCCGCCCGCCCTCGAAGTCACGATGAGCGGCCCCTCCTCCGTCGACTTCACCACCGCCACCTGCTCCACCCAGACCTGGAGCGCCTCGGCGAGCGGCGGCACAATCCCCTACTCGTACGTGTGGTACTACAACGGGACCCAGGTGGGCACCGGCACCAGCTACTCCCGGTCGGTCTGCCACGACCACGCGGACTTCACGATCCAGGCGACCGCGGCCGACAGCAGCAGCCCGGTCCAGACCAAGTCGGACTCCCGCGCCGTCGACCTCACCTATGCCCCGCCCCCCGACCCCCTCGACGTCACTGTGAGTGGCCCCTCCTCCATCTTCTTACCCACCGGCGGCTGCGTCACGGCGACCTGGAACGCCGCGGTGAGCGGCGGCTCGACACCCTACTCCTACAAGTGGTACTACAACGGAGCCCAGGTGGGCACCGGCACCAGCTACTCCCGGTCCGTCTGCTACAACCACGCGGACTTCACGATCCAGGTGACCGTTACGGACAGCAGCAGCCCGGTCCAGACCAAGTCGGTCTCCCGTGCTGTCGACGTTGTCAACTATTGAAGGATGAAGAGGTGGGGGAGGTGGAGGAGACAACTGCGGCGGGTTTGGCCAGCCGGCGTGTCCCTGATCCCTGAAGCCTAGTCCCGCGGGGCCTCCTCCGGCCCCGCCGCAATTCCTGGCATACCCCGCGCTATCTTTCCCTCGGGCGTGGGCGCGGAAGGCCGGCGTGGACAACATCCTTCACACAGGTCCAGGTTAACTTAGGCTTCAGCTTCCTCGTGACGGGAGGCATTACGGTAAGCGGCAGCGAAAGTTGCGAAACGTGAGCGGTCAATCGAGGATTGAATCCGTTTCAGCCACGAACCAAGTCACTGTCACTGCTGGACCTATGACAGCTGCTCAGGTGTCATTGCAGGTGGTGGAAGGGGGGGCGAGCCACCTTCCGAGGTAGAGTCATCGCGGATGGGCCAGTCGACGCCAATATTGACGGGGTTGCTGTCGCTAGCCAGTTGCTCACTCCTGAAGAGCGGACGTTCGATTTTGAGGGCACGCTAGCAGTAACATCGGCTCTAGTTCCAGAGTCATTCGCCACGACCGGAGGCTCACGTCAGAGTTTTGCCAGGGTCGACGAGCGTAACCACGGCTGAAGTACAGAACTCCGTATTGGAGGGGCAGCGCTCGACACTTGAGCCGGTGACGCTAGCTGCTGCACGGCTACCTGAACGAATCAATGCGCGCCCTCTTGCCCCTTCTGGCAGGCTCCCTTTGACCGGGGGTGCTGAATAGGGCAAGGCGGATGGTTAGCCCAGGAGGCACACTTCTCACAGAGGGTGCTCCAGGAGGCATTTGTTACATAGGTCCTTGCAACATGCCCTTAGATGGATTTAGACCAGTCTGCTATTTCGACGAGGATGGGGCCTGCTTCGACTGTGGAGATGAGCGAGATTCCGTCTGCACCCCAGACCTGCAACCCAGGATGCTTAACGATCCGTCTACACCACCTGCGTAAACCTCTTTCGGTGGAGGAGCAGCCTCCTGCCGAGCCGCGGCTCCGCCGATCCTGATGGCCCCCGCTGGTCGTCGAATCGGCGGGAGGCCCAGCAGGGTGCGACATCACTCGCGGCCGTCTGGGAGGAGGAGCAATTCGCGGGCGCCGTTCGCCGGCCGTACCCGGCATCGAAGTACCTGTTGGTAGGGATAACAGGGGGTTACCCTTGTAGGCGCCTGTTTCCTCTCGCCGCCCCTCAGGTTGCCGCCCGCAGGAACTTACCTTTAGCTTCGCTTCGCTACACTGCCTAGCAGGGCGCACTCCACCTGCGTCCGGCCGCTCACCGCCTATGCCGCCGTTCGCCGCGAACGGCGTTCGCTTTCTGGTCGGACCCGCTTCCCCACCCCGCTACTCTCCTCCTTACCAAGACGAAGCCACCTGCTTCTTACCGCGGAGTAAGGCGGTAGGTGCAGTACCTCGCCGCCGTTGATCCGCATCCCCCACATCCATCCACCTCGCATCGCCCTCTTCGACGCCAGACGCCGGGCCGGCTGTTCTCGGGGGTGCGGTTTCGGCACGGCTCTCACCCCCTCCTCTCCCTGGACCGAGTCCTTCCTGCTGCTGCGGAGCCTTGGCAGGAGTGAAGTCGTGCCTGCCGTCGCCGCGCCCCTGAGACGGGAGAATGGAGAGACCGCCGCAATTGGCGATTTCAGTGCCTCAGCTCGGCAACAACATATTTCAAGTTTATCGTTAACTCTAACAGCGCACGGTATAAGTGCAAGGGTCTCCCGACGTGTGGCATTCCTCGCTCCCAGCACTACAAGTACCCTGCGCTTCTGACGCACAGTATAGGTTTGAGTGACCTTCCAGAGTTGGCACGTAGCTACCAAGGCCACCGGCGGCATTCTCCAAGTGCCGAGAACCCAAACGAGCTAAAGTCTCCTTCGACAGCGAAAGCCTCCTCCGACCTCTCTTCATGGCATTCTGTCCTTTCTGCCCCACTCCAGGGGCGGGATCCGTCCACCGAAGTTGCCCGGCTGCCCGCACTTGTGGCACTCGCACAGTTCCTTCATCAATCATGGTGCATCGCAGAGATTCTTCGGGACAGCGTTAGTCTCCGCACCGGCATCCCCCCTCCCTTTCCGAGGAGGAGTTGCCCGCCGGCCGGCGGGCTAGGCTTGGTAGTGCGCTAGAAAGCTCGCGGCGCACCTCTGAGAACTGGACGTTCTCCGAGGGAGCCTAGCCCTTCAGCTCGTTCGAGCTCCGGCCGCAAGGTGCTGCCGACGAGACGCAGGCCGCCTGCAGCCCGGCCACAGCCCCGGTCCTGCTGCCGGCTCTTGTTGACCGTCGCTTTTTTCGCCGGCGCGAGGGGCCGGCCAAGCCCCACTGTTCGGGTCTATATCTATGCTAAAATGGGGCTCTGGCGTTCCCTGAAAGGAAACCTATGAAGCTAATTCGTTGTTCCGTCCTAGGCGCCGCCCTAGTCTTCAGTGCCCTATCGACAGTCCGGTCCTCTACGGGCACCTGCAAGGTCCTATGCGTGGGAAGCCCGACCTCCAACCCCGACTCAGTTACTGTATATGTGCAGACGTCGTACGAACAGTGCTGTGTTTACGAGGTGAACCCTTGTCCTTCCGGATACTATCCGAATAAGCGCTTTTATGATGGGACTAGGTGCCCTAACCCGATCTAGTGAATAGCTACGAAGGAAAAAGGGCTGTCGAATTGCGACGTGTTGCTGCCCGCTTCAGCTCTGAATCTCGCGCGGACGGAGAGGCCGCCTTCTCAGGCCTCTTCCCTCATGTGATTAGCAGGGAGCACAGTCGACAGCAACCGCGGGGTCTTAAGGACGGCGGAGTGGAAGACCAGGATGAAGGGGTCTGCTTCCCTCGCGTCCCACCCAGCTAGGCCATCGCCCGCCTAGCCGCGCCGGCGAGCGGCTCCGCGCCTACTGTTAATAGGACCTTACCGAACTCCACTGACAGAAGTTTTTACCGCGTCTCTCGCACAGCCCTTAGCTCGCCAACTCGTCGGCACGCAGCGCGAATGACAAAGCCACTCTCTCGCCATACGGGCCGGGCTTGACGTGCTCAGGCGGCAGGACTCCGATATCCTTGAGGACCATGGACACGATGCCGACGCAGCTCCAATCGCTGGCGACTGAGCTCGCCGAGGCCCAGGCCCGCGCCCATCGCCTGGCCGACGGCCTCACCGAAGAGCAGTGGCGGCACCGGCCCGACCCGGGCCGCTGGTCGATCGGCGAGCAGGTGGCGCACCTGAACCTCACCACCCGCGCCTATCTCCCCCTCTTCCGCCAGGCGGCCGAGGAGGCGCGGTTGCGCGGCCTCACCGGCCACGGACCGTTCCGCCGCGACTTCGTCGGCTGGCTGCTGGGCCGGATGGCGGAGCCGCCGGTCCGGGTGAAGGTCAAGACCACGGCGCAGTTTGTGCCGGGGAGCCTGGAGCCGAAGGAGACGGTTCTGGGCGAGTTCGACAGCTTGCAGACCGAGGTGGTCGGCTTCCTTCCGCAAGCCGCCGGGCTCGCCATCGACAAGGTGAAGATCACTTCGCCGTTCGACGCGCGGATCCGCTACAACCTCTACTCCGCTCTGCGCGCTTTCGCCGCCCACGAGCGGCATCACCTCTGGCTCGGCGAGCAGACCCGCGCCCGGCTCTAAACCAGGTCTGCCCTCGCATCTCCCCGGCGTCCACCGCACCAGAGCTGGATTCACCGCGCCGCCAGGAATTCCACCGCACCGTCGCCAGATCCACCGCGCCGCTGGTTACGCTGCGGTAGATCTCGAGACGGTGCGGTAGAGTCTCCGGATACACCGCATCGTCTCCAGATCCACCGCAGCGCCAGGAACTCCACCGCGCCGTCCACAGCTCTACCGCGCCGCCGCCAGATTCACCGCGCCGCCAGCTACGATGCGGTGGATCTACGGACGCTGCGGTGGAATTGCCGGAGATACCGCGTTCACTGGGGCTCTGAGGCTAAACGCCGTTCGCGAACGCCAGCAGCTGCTCGGCCGTGCCGTTGAACTCGTCGAGGTCGAACTGGCCGGAGACGCCGGGGACCGACCCGGTCTGGGAGTACTGCCAGAAACGCCAGGCCGTCCAGCCATGGGGAAGCGTCGGCTGGGTGGCGTAGTCGGCCAGCCAGAGGGGATATTGAGTGAGCGAGAGGTCCGGGGAGTTGCCGTTCCAGAATCCCGGAGCGACGTAGATCATCGGCTGCCGGCCGGTCCGCGCCTCCACCTCCCGCAGCCAGACCCCTACCCCCTGCCAGAGCTGAGCGGCGCTCACCCCGGTGTTCTTCTCGACGTCGAGGACCGGCGGCAGATCGCCGGGAGCGAGATGAACGGTCGCGAGGAAGTACTCGGCCTGGCTCAGGGCGTCGTCCGCCGGCACGAAGAAGTGATACGCCCCGCGCACGAGCCCGGCGGCCTTGATCCCCTCCCAGTTGGTGGCGAGCTGCGGATCGGTGTAGGTGAGGCCCTCCGTCGCCTTGGCGAAGGCGAAGACCTTCCCCGCCTGGCGGACGGACGGCCAGTGGACGCTGCCTTGGAAATGAGAGACGTCGATCCCCTGTGCGTTGCCCGCGTCGGCCATGCCGTTCTCCTCCTTTTGTTCAGGCCTACCGTTTGGCGTCGAGAAAGCTGCGCAGCACCCGGTGGAGCAGGGCGGCGTTGCCGGCGGTCCCGGGGTCGAAGGCGATGCCCACCGCATCGCCCTCGCGCCAGGTGACGGTCCCCTGGACCGAAAGCAGCGCCGGCTCCTCGCGGTGCCCGAGCGTGAAGCGCACCGGCTGACCCGGCTGCCAGCCGTCCGGGGCTCCGGAGAGGCCGATGCCGCCGATCGCGAGGTTCTCCAGGGTCATGACCTGCCGGCCGCCGTCCGGGAGCTCCACCAGGGCCTC
Source organism: Thermoanaerobaculia bacterium (assembly GCA_046714475.1). Lineage (GTDB taxonomy): Bacteria > Acidobacteriota > Thermoanaerobaculia > Multivoradales > UBA5704 > DASPJI01. Next base: position 13,410 of record JBKKAU010000178.1, on the reverse strand, counting down.
GGCCCCCAGCCGGATGCGCACGTCCCGCTGGCCCGCCAGGGGGAGCAGGGAGGAGACGCTCACGCCGTGCCGGCGGATCACCTCGGCGCGAAGCTTGAGCTCCAGCCCCGGATTCGCGGAGAGCAGGTCGATCAGGTCTTTTTTATCGATCCGCAGCAGGGTGGTGGGCAGAAGGGTACGGGCGGAGGCGAAACGGCGGGCCTTGTCGTTGAGCAGCCCCATCTCGCCGAAGAACCCGCCCTGTTCCAGACGGGCGAGGATCTCCATCGGCTGGCCGGGCACCTCGCGGAACACGGTGACCAGCCCCTCCCGCACCAGGTACAGGGCGTCGACCGCCTCCCCTTCGCGGTAGATGACGTGCCGCGAAGGATAGGTCTCCTCCTGGACGAGCCTGGTGAGCTGCGCCAACCGCTCCTCCTCCAGGTCCTGGAAGAGGCTCACCCTCCGCAGAAAATCCTTCAGCAAACAGAGACCTCCGTGCCGACGGCCCCGTGACGGCCCCCAAGGACGGCCCACGACGCGCGGGCAGGGAAGAGCGGGTTGTCGCGAAGCGGCTGTATTTTGTGTCGTCCCGGCCCAACAGGCAAGCCCGTACGGCAGAATCCCCGCGTTCCCTCTCCCAGGGAGGCTCGCTTTCGAGGCCGGCGAGCACCCTTAGTAGTCAGTGATCCCATATCTTCCCTCCGCAGATCCCCCGAGACGTACCTGAAGGTACTCCGGGGGGAGGGGTGAGGTGTGGCCACCAGCGCAGGATACCCGAGCGTTTCCCGGCTTGCGCCACCCGCTGCCCGTCAACGAAGAACACAGCCGTTTCGGTGACGGCTGCGGGCTTGGCAACGCGATCCGATCACCGGACGCCTTCTGTCCGGCGATGGATGGTTCCTGGAGGACGTCACCCACGACGGTCTGACCGCGCGACGGGAAGCCGTCTTAACAAAGTCGTACCTTTCGGAGGAGAAGGATGATTCGCAAGTTGTCTCTTTCTATTGTATTGCTCCTGTTGATCCTGCCCGTCGCGGCCTTTGCCGCCCCGCCCGGCGGCTGGCCGTCTGTCGAAGACCAGCTCAAGAAGGACAAGGTCCAGAAGGACAGCGAGCTCGAAAAGCTGATCCGGAAGCACCAGGACTTCGAGCTCCTGCGGGCCGAGGAGGCCTATGACAACATCCCCGTGCCGCCCTGGCTGCGCGTGATCTGGCGCAAGGCCCACCCCGAGGGTGAATATACCGCCCTCGACCCGGCCGGCGGCTATCCGCACGTCCTCAAAGAGGTCCACGAGTGGCTGATCACTCACCAGGACATCAAGCCGGGCAACCCCAGCCACTCCAAGGGCGGCTCCCGGATCGCCACCGTCGTCGAGGAGATCACGACCGGCGGCGTCAACCAGAGGATCTCCGGCTCGGCCCTCAACCCGCGCAGCGAGTCGGACATCCGGGTCAACTACTGGAACACCCAGAAGATCATCGCCGCGTCGAACAACATCGGCGGCAACGGCCAGCAGGCGCAGTACTGGTCGAGCGACGGCGGCGCGACCTGGAGCCAGGGCTTCCTGCCGCTCCAGACCGGCGACGCCTTCCACTCCGACCCGACCGTCGACTGGACCTCGGACGGCACGGCGTGGGCAACCGCGATGGGCATCAACTCCTCCGGCACGACGCTCAAGGTCCAGTCCTACCGTTCGAGCGACGGCGGCGCCACCTGGACCTTCGCCGGCACCGTCTCCGGGACCCAGACCAACACCGACAAGCAGATCAAGTGGGTCGACCACAGCGCGACCTCGCCGTTCAAGGACTATATCTACGTCTGCTGGCACAACGGCCTGCCGCAGTTCGTCAGCCGGCGCAACGGCCCGAGCGGCACCTGGAGCACCCCGATCCAGGTGAGCGGCTCGGAGTCGACCGGCACGGCCATCGGCTGCGACGTCAAGACCAACAGCTTCGGCGACGCCTTCGTCTTCTGGCCGACTACCAGCAACCGCAAGGTGCTCGTTTCGAAGTCGACCAACGGCGGCACGAGCTGGGGCGTTCCGGTCCAGATCGCCACGACCTTCGACGGCTATGACATCGGCGTGCCCTCGTTCAACGGCCGCCGCATCCTGATCTATGTCACGGCCGGCGCCTACCGGACGTCGACCAAGGACATGGCCTACGCCGCCTGGACCGACCTGTCGGGCGAGACCGGCTGCACCAGCGCCACCAACGAGCCGGGCTCGAACGCGGCTTCGAGCTGCAAGGCCCGCATCTGGTTCTCGCGCTCGAGCAACGGCGGCACCACGTGGTCCGCCCCGGTCAAGATCAACAACCCCTCTTCCCTGAACGATCAGTACAACCCCTGGTTGGTGGTCGACGAGACCAACGGCCAGATCGCGGTCATGTATTACGACACGGTCGACGATTCGACCCGCAAGAAGACGCACGTCTACTACCAGGCTTCCTTCGACGACGGCGCGAGTTGGAGCGCCCCGTTCCGCGTCACCACCGCGCAGACCGACGAGACGGTCACCGGCGCCGACTCCGGCAACCAGTACGGCGACTACAACAGTATGTCGGGTTACGCGGGCACCTTCTTCCCGGTGTGGACCGATCGCCGCAACAACGCCAAGGAAGAGATCTGGACGGCGGCGGTCCAGGAGACCGGCGGCTCGTGCACGGCGCCCGCGGCGCCGACCGGGCTGTCCGCCACTGCGGCCAGTTCCAGCCAGGTCAACCTGTCGTGGACCGGCGTCTCCGGCGCCACCGAGTACCGCGTCTTCCGATCCTCCACCTCCGGCGGTCCCTATACCCAGATCGGCACGACCACCGGCACGACGTTCTCGGACACCGGACGGGCCTGCAATACCGCCTATTTCTACGTGGTACGGGCTTTCAACGGCTGCGAATCGATCAACTCGAGCCAGGCCACGGCGACCACGTCGGTCTGCGTCGGCTGCACCACGCAGACGTTCTACAGCAACGGCTTCGAGACCTCCACGGGGCTGGCCGGCTGGGGCACCGGCACGTTCGTCTCCGGCGGCAGCACCGTCGATTGGCGCGGCGTCCAGACCTGCACCGCCCGGACCGGCAGCAACATCTTCCGCTTCGGCAACACCGGCTGCACGACCGATTACGGCAACGGCCGCTTCGCCTTCGCCCAACCGAACGGCACGACCGGCATCGCCGTGCCGGCCGGCGCCACGACCACCCGCCTGTCCTTCTGGCACCGGCGGCGGTTCGAGACCGGCTACGACGGCGGCACCGTGACCGTGTCGGTCAACGGCACCAACTACTTCTACGCGCCGGCGTCGTCCATCGTCTCCGGCAGCAGCTACAACGGCACGACCAGCACCTCCTGCCCGCCCGCGGGCGCCGGCGGCATCTCGGTCTTCACCGGCGCTGCGACCTCGTTCGTTAACACGGTCATCAATCTGGACGCGGTCTGCAACCTGGCGACCGGTGGCACGGGCGGCTGCGCCGGCCAGTCGGTGCGGGTCGGCTTCACCGCGATCACCGACTGCACGGTGGTGGACGATGGCTGGTTCCTCGACGACGTGGCCGTCACCGCCTGCGTGCCGTAAACGCTTCTCCACTGCGCGGCTCTCTCCCGAGGGGGCCGCTTTCCGATGATCTATCGCGGCACCTCCGGGTGCCGCTTTTGTTTTCAGACGAGGTCCATCAACAGCGCCAGGCTGCGGGCCAGGTCGGGCTGGTGGCTCAGCACGGGCAGGAGAGGGTCCTCCCCCATCTTGCGCAGGCGCTGGGGGACGGTCCGGATATTGAGCTTGCCGACGTCGAGGCGGGGGCCCACCTCGTTCCAGCGCAGCGGCGTCGAGACAGGCGCGCCCGGCCGCGGGCGGACGCTGTAAGGGGCGGCCAGGAGCTTGCCGCGGCCGTTCTGGAGCGCGTCGACGTAGACCTTGCCGCCGCGCGCGGCGATCGAGCGCGCGGTCGTCGCGATCCGCGGCAGCCGGCGGACGATCACCTGCGCCATCAGCTCGGCGAGCTGCCGCACCGGCTCGTGGGCGAGCTGCCCACCCATCGGCAACAGGATGTGGAGCCCGCTGCCGCCGCTGGTCTTGATGAAGCTCTCCAGCTCGATCTCCTCGCACAGGGCGCGGATCTCGCGGGCGATGCGGACGACGTCCGGGAAGGGCGCCCCTTTGGGATCGAGGTCGAGGATGCACCAGTCCGGCCGGTCGAGCGACGGCACGCGGCTCGACCAGACGTGGAACGGGATGACCCCGAGGTTCACGAGGTAGAGCAGCGCCTCCTCGTCGTCGCACAGGAAGTACTCGATGTCGCGCTGCGACCCCTCCGCCCGGATGGCCACGGTCCGCAATCTGCCGGCGGCGCCGGCGGGGGCGTTCTTCTGGAAGAACGACTTGCCGTGGATGCCGTTCGGGTAGCGGTCGAGGACGAGCGGGCGGTCCTTGAAAAGAGGCAGGAGCCAGGGGGAGACCGCGCGGTAGTAGTCGATCAGGTCCCCCTTGGTGTAGCCCTCCTCCGGCCAGAAGACCTTGTCCAGGTTGGTGAGCTGCGGAGGACCCGAGGCCGCTGGCAGCTCCGGCTGTTCCTCCGGCTCCGGCGCGAATTCCGGGGTGAGGCACTCCTCCACCGTCTTGTCGTCGCGCAGCCGCAGGAACACCGGGTGCCGCAGGTGCCCCCCTTCGGTCCACTCCTTGAAACGGACCTCGCAGACCAGGTCGGGCTCCACCCACACGGTTCCGCGTCCCGCGGGAGCCCCTTCGGCGGGCGGCCGGGCGCGGCGGGCCGGCTCCAGACGGGCGCGGATCTCCCGCATCTCGTCGTTGCCGAAGCCCGTACCCACGGTCCCGATGTAGGCGAGCCGCCCGCCCTCGCGGACGGCCAGATGCAGCTTGCGGAAGCCCCCCGGGCCGGGGTTGAAGCCGACCACCGCGAAGTCGCCGGAGCGGTCGACGCGGACCTTGAGCCAGTCGGCCGAATACCCGGCGCGGTAGGGAGAGTCCGCCCGCTTGGCGACGATCCCCTCCAGCCCCATCTCCGCCACCGCCGCGTAGAGGTCCCTGCCGCGCTCCTCAATGTGGTCCAGATAGCGGAGCGGCCCGGACGCGGGCAGGATGCGGCGCAGGATCGACTTGCGGGTGAGGAGCGGCAGCGGCCGCAGGTCGAAGCCCTCGCACTCCAGAAGGTCGAAGACGATGAACGCCGCCGGGTTCGCGACCGCCGCGTGCTCGGCGTCCAGGGAGCGCGTGCGCAGCGCCCGGCGCTGCAGCCGCTGGAAGCTCGGGCGCCCGGACTCGTCGAGGACGACCACCTCGCCGTCGAGGACCAGCGACTCGCAGGGCAGCGCCGCGACCGCGCGCACGATCTCGGGGAGGATCCGGGTGGCGTCCTTGCCGCTGCGGTACGAGAGCTTTACTTCACCGTCTGGCTGCCGCGCCGCGAGCAGCCGGAAGCCGTCGTACTTGAGCTCGAAGATCCATCCCGGCCGGTCGAACGGCCGCGCCGCGGCTTCGGGCTTCATCGCCGCGGCTCCGGCGAGGTCCACCGCGGCGCGCGGCGCTCCGAGCCGTTCGATCTCGCCGCGGAGACCGTCCGCCGATTCAGCGAATTCTTCAGGTTTCCGAGCGTGCGGCTTGCGGGGCGCGGGCATTGAAAAGAAATGGTATATTACACCAATGAGCCTACGACCCTTTTCCTCCGGAACCGTTTCGTTCGGACTCGTGACGATCCCCGTAAAGCTCTATTCCACAGGGGAAAGCGCGGTCAGCGTCCAGCTCAACATGTTGCATTCGAAGTGCGGTTCGCGCTTGAAGCAACAATATATCTGCCCGACGGATAATGTTGTAGTCGGCAGAGATGAAATGGTGAAAGGTTATGAGTACGCGAAGGGGCAATATGTCCTCTTTACGGAAGAAGAGCTGAAAGCCCTCACGCCGGAGCCGACCAACGCCATCGAGATCACGGAATTCGTGCCGCTCGAAGAGGTCGACCCGATCTATTTCGAGAAGTCCTTCTACCTGGGGCCCGACCGCGGCGGCGACCGGCCCTACCGGCTGCTCGCCGAGGCGATGAAGCAGACCGGCCGGGCGGCCCTCGCCCGCTACGCGGCGCGCGGCAAGGACCAGCTGGTGCTGCTGCGCCCGTTCGAGGACGGCCTCATCCTGCAGCAGCTCCGCTACGCCGACGAGATCCGGCCCTTCAACGAGGTCCCGGTCGCCCCGGCCGACGTCAAGGACCAGGAGCTCAAGCTCGCCGTGCAGCTCATCGACCAGATCGCGTCGGACGAGTTCCGTCCCCAGGAGTACGAGGACAACGTGCGCAAGCGGACGCGCGAGCTGATCGAGCAGAAAGTCGCCGGCCAGGAGATCACCGCCGCCCCGCCCGAGGTCCCCAAGGCGCAGATCATCGACCTCATGGAGGCGCTCAAGGCCAGCCTGTCCGCGGCCCGGCCGCAGGAGAGCGCCGCCGAGAACACGGTCTCGCTGGCCAGCCGCAAACCGCCCAAGCCGTCGCCGCGGCGGCGCGTGGAACAGGTCGCGGCGGACACGTCCGCACCGAAAAAGAAAAGCTCCAAGCGGTAAAGCGTAGGGTAGTACACTGGGCGGGATGGATCGCCCCGCGCTCAGCGGATACTCGACACGCGACGTAGCCGCCCTGCTCGGTCTCTCGATCGAGCAGGTGCGCTCGTTCGTGCGCGACGGTTTCTTGAGCCCCGGCCAGGGGACACGGGGCGAGTACCGCTTCTCCTTCCAGGACCTGATCCTGCTGCGCACGGCCAAAGGGCTGCTGGCCGCGCAGGTCCCCCACCGCCGCATCCGCCTGGCCCTGCGCAAGCTCAACCAGCAGCTCCCCGGCCGGCCGCTCTCCGGCGTCCGCATCTCCGCCCGCGGCAGCCAGGTGGTGGTCCGCGACGGCGGCGAGGTCTGGGACCCCGAGTCGGGCCAGGCCCTCTTCGACTTCGAGGTCGCGGAGCTGGCGCGGGAGGCCGCGTCGTTCGCCCGCCGCGAGCGGGAGGAGACCCGCCGGTTTCCCGAGTCGGCGGAACCAGCGGAGCCGGCGGAGCGCCGGGACCCTGTGACCGCGGACGAGTGGTACGAGCAGGGCTGCGACCTCGAGAGCACGGCCCCCGAGGAGGCGATGGCCGCCTACCGCCGGGCGCTCCAGATCAACCCCGACCTGCCCGACGCCCACCTGAACCTCGGCCGGATGCTCCACGAGCGCGCCGAGGTCGGCGGGGCCGAGATGCACTACCGGCTGGCGCTCGGCGCCCGGCCGAGCGACTCCACCGCCGCCTACAACCTGGGCGTCGCCCTGCAGGACCAGGAGCGGCTCGAGGAGGCCGCCCACGCCTACCAGATGGCGCTCACCGGCGATGGCGCCAATGCCGACGCCCACTTCAACCTGTCGGTCGTCTACGAGAAGCTCGGCGACCGCCAGGCCGCCTTCAAGCACCTCAAGACTTACAAGACGCTGGCCGGCAAGGCCCCCTGAGGGGCGTTCCCCTCCCCCTGGCTCCGGGACGCCGCCGGAAGCCAGACAGGTTTCCCGATATGTCTCATTCTTGTTACGATGGGTACGACATTCAGTGATGCAGCGCTAGCGTAAGCGGGAATCCGGAGCTCCCGCCCGGGCTCTTTCAAAGCATGTACGACGTCGACCGCCAACAATGCCTGGCAATGAGCCGCCGCCGCTTCCTGCGTCTGTGCGCGGGCGGCCTGGGCCTCCTGGGGGCCTGCCGGGAGCGGCCACCCGCGTCTCCCGCGCGGGAGGCCCTTCGGGACACCCCCGGCCCGCTCTCCGCCAGCATCCCCGGCACCGACGGCCAGAGGTTCCTGCGCGACGTCGGACGCACCTTCTCGGGCACCACGCTCCGCGTCGTCAGCGAGGACAGCCCGTCCAGCAGGGCCACGGTCAAGATCCTGCGCGAGGAGTTCACTCCGGTCACCGGGATCGAGGTGTTGTGGGAGCGGCTGCCCCTGGAGCGGGTGCTCGCCGCCATCGGTCAGGACACCGCCAGCCGCGCCGGCTACTACGACATCTTCGCCTGGGACCAGTCCTGGATCGGGCGGTTCGTCGACGACAGCATCGACCCCCGGGAGCTGATGGCGAAGGCGGGCCTCGCCTATCCGGGCTACGACTTCGACGACTTCCTGCCCCCCCTCCTGGAGCACGTCGCCTCCTACCGGGGCCGCCTCGCCGCCATCCCGTTCGACATCCCCATCTGGGTCACCGTCTACCGCCGGGACCTCTTCGAAGACCTCGGCCTGTCGCCGCCGACCACGCTGACCGAATACCTCGAAGCGGTGCGGGCGATCCAACAGGCCAGGGCGCCCCGGGTCTACGGCACCACGGGCGGGTGGAAGCCCGGGCACTCTTCGTTGCTCCAGAGGATGGCGCCCTGGCTCTGGGGGCACGGCGGCTCCTTCTTCCGGGCCGACGAGACCCCCGCGCTCGCCGATGAGAAGGCCGCAGCCGGGATGGAGTACATGCTGGAGTTGGGCAAGAACATGCCCCCGGGGTGCACGACGTGGGACTGGTTGGGGGAGACGGAGAGCTTCGCTCAGGGTCAGGCCGGCATCTATCTCGGCAGCAGCGAGCTCTTCCCATACCTGGACGACCCCGAGACCTCGGTCCTCGAAGGACGGGCGGAGGCCTTTCCGGCGCCCCGCCCGCTGGCCCTGCGCACCGGCGCCGAATGCGCCTTCGGCGAGAAGCCCGGCGTCAGCCATCACGGCGGCAGCAGCCTGGCCATCTCCAGGCACGGCCGGCACGTCGAGGCCGCCTGGGTGCTCCTGCAATGGGCCACGAGCGCCGACGTGCTCACCCGGGTGAGCCTGCTGGGGAGCGGCGCGAGCGCCACCCGTCAGAGCGTCTACGACGACCCCCGGGTGCGGGAGCGGGCGCGCGTGGGGGCCGGCACCACCCGCCACTTCGACGTCGCGCGGGACGCCATCCTCCACCACCTCGGCAACGAGCCGCACCTTCCGGCCTGGCCGCGCCTGTCTCTCGACCTGGCGGTCGAGCTCGGCCGCATGACCACCGGGCAGCAAGGGGTCCGGGCCACCCTGAGCGCCATGGACCAGGCCGCCGCCAATGCCCTGGCCTCCCAGGAGGGAGCCTAGACGTGCCGGCCCGCGGACGCGCGGACTCCCGTCTCTGGCGGTCGCCGGCCGACCGGTCGATCCGCACCAAGCTGCTCGCCGCGTTCCTGCTGGTCGCCGTCGTCCCGCTCGGCCTGCTGACGCTGCTCAACGACCGGGCGACGCGGCGGGCGCTGACCGACGCCGCCAATCAATCGCTCGCCGTCGCGGCCCGGCAGACCGCCGCCAGCTTCGACATGTTCATCGAGACCAACCTGAATCTGGTCGGTACCGAGGCGCAGCTCCCGGTCCTGGCGGAGCACCTCGCCGGCCGGCGCGAAGAGGGGGGCGTGGAAGGCGTGCTCGGCGTGCTGCGGACCTTCGCCCGCAAAGACCCGGTGTTCATCGTCTCCTACGGCCTGCTCGACCGTGAGGGCCGCAACGTGGCGGACACCCAGGCCGGCAACGTGGGCACGTCCGAGGCCGCGGCCTCCTATTTCAAAGGCCCGCTCGAGACCGGACAGCCCGCCGTCTCGGCCGTGGAGTTCTCGCCCCGGACCGGCACGGCCTACCTCCACTTCAGCGCTCCGGTCCGCGACCGGTCCGGCGCGGCGGTCGGGGTCCTCCGGGCCCGCTACAGCGCCAGGATCCTGCAGCAGTGGCTCGTCCAGGCCTACGGGCTCGCGGGGGAGCGCTCTTTCGGCCTGCTGCTCGACGAGAACCGTCTCGTCCTGGCGTACGGCCTCTGGTCGCACCCCCGGGCGGCCGAGGTGCTGTTCAAGACGGTCACGCCTCTCCCGCCGACCCTCCTCACCTCGCTGCAGGCGCAGCGCCGCCTGCCGCCGGGGCCGGCCGAGGAGCTTTCCGCGGACCAGAACGACCTCGAGGCCGGGCTGGCCCAGGTCGACGGCTCGGAGCCGTACTTCACGACCCGGCTGAGTGAGACCGGCCCCGCCGTCTACGCCGCCGCGGTCGCCCGGGTCAGGGGCCAGCCCTGGACGGTGGCCTTCTTCCAGCCTCGGGAGGTCTTCCTCGCCCCCGCCCTCCGCAACACACGGGACACGTCGTTCCTCGGCCTGGTGATCGCCGCCGCGGTGGCCGCCCTCGCCATCGGGGTGGCCCAGAAGCTCTCCCGGCCGATCACCCGGCTGACCGCGGTGGCCCGGCGGGTCGCCGCCGGCGAGCTCGAGGCCCAGGCGCCGGTCGCCAGCCGCGACGAGGCGGGGCAGCTCGCCGAGGCCTTCAACTCCATGACCACCCGGCTCCGCGACCTGATCCGCAGCCTGGAGGAGCGGATCGCCGAGAAGGAGCGCGCCGAGGAGGCGCTGCGCCGGAACGAGGAGGCCCTGCGGCGCGAGCACGCGCTGCTGCGGCAGAGCGAGGAGCGCTACCGCCGTCTCATCGAGACCGCCGAGGAGGGGGTCTGGGTGGTCAGCGCCGAGGGCAGGACCAGCTTCGCCAACAGCAAGGTGGCCGCCATGCTCGGCTACACCGTCGAAGAGATGATCGACATGCCGCTCCTCCACTTCCTCGAAGAGAGGGAACATCCGGCGGCGCAGTCCTACCTCGACCTGCGCCGGCAGGGCGTGGCCGGCCAGCACGACTTCCGTTTCCGGAGAAAGGACGGCTCGGCGCTGTGGACGATCGTCTCCGCCAGCCCGATCTACGACGAGGGGGGGCGCTACGCCGGCGTGCTGGGGATGATCACCGACATCACCGAGCGCAAGCAGGCCGAGGAGGCCCTCCGCGAAAGTGAGACGCGGCTCACCCACCTCGCCAACCACGACGCCTTGACCGGCCTGTTCAACCGTCACCGCTTCGAGGAGGAGCTCAAGATCCAGCTCTCCCAGGCCCACCGCTACCTGGTCCACGGCGCGCTCCTCTGGTGCGACCTCGACCAGTTCAAGGACATCAACGACACCCTCGGCCACCGGGCCGGCGACGAGCTGCTCGTCAAGGTCTCGAGCTCGCTGCGGGAGCACATCCGGGAGGCCGACATCCTGGCCCGCCCGGGAGGTGACGAGTTCGCCGTGCTGTTGCCGTTCGCCGACCGGGACGAGGCGCAGCGGGTCGCGGCCCGGCTGCTCGACGGCATCCGCCGTCCGCTGGTGGCCGGCGGCAAGCCGGTCCGTACCACCGCCAGCATCGGGATCGTGCTCTACCCCGAGCACGGGGCCACGACCGAGGAGCTGCTGGCCCACGCCGACGTCGCGATGTACCGGGCCAAGCAGGAGGGGCGCAACCGCATCATGGTCTTCTCCGGCGACCGCGAATGGCAGGTGCGGCTCTCCTCGGGCATGGAGCGGATCGCGCACATCCGCGAGGCCCTCGAGCACGACGAGTTCCAGCTCTACCTGCAGCCGATCGTCGAGATGCGGACCGGCGAGGTCGCCCGCTTCGAGCTGCTCCTGCGCATGATCGCCGACGACGGCCGCGTGCTCGCCCCCGAGTCGTTCCTCGGCGTGGCCGAGCGCTTCGGCGTCATGCGCGAGATCGACCGCTGGGTCGTCTCCCACGCCATCCGCCTGATCGCCGACCAGCGCGGCCTGGGCCGCGACCTCTGCCTGGAGGTCAACCTCTCCGGCTCGGCGTTCTCGGACCTCGACATGCTGCCCTACATTCAACGCGAGCTGCTGTCGGCCGGCATCGACCCGGCCTGTCTGGTGCTCGAGATCACCGAGACCGCGGCGGTGACCGACCTCAACCAGGCGGGCCGCTTCATTGAGACGCTGAAAAGGTTGGGCTGCCAGTTCGCGGTGGACGACTTCGGCGTCGGCTTCTCGTCCTTCTACTACCTCAAGCACCTGCCGGTCGACCTGCTCAAGATCGACGGCAGCTTCATCGAGAACCTCCCCTCCGACCCCGTCAACCAGAACCTGGTCAAGGCGATGGTGGAGATGGCCCGCGGCCTCGGCATCCAGACGGTCGCCGAGTACGTCGGCGACGCCGAGACCCTGGCCTGGCTGCAGGAGAACGGGCTCGACTACGCCCAGGGCTACTACATCGGCCGCCCCGGCCCCGCCGCCGAAGTGCTGGACGCTTGCTACGGCCCCGCGGCGTCGGCCGCGTTCGGGACCTGAACGTCACGCCCTCTGCAGCGCCCGCAGCATCCGCGCCTTGACGTCGGGGAACCGCTCGCGGTAGTCGTCGCGGCTCTTCTGGATCACCTCGTAAGCCTCCTCCCGGCCGTAGACATAGGGGATGTCGACGACGTTGTCCGCCGCGCCGGGGGGCCGCTTGTAGGTCAGGAAGTAGTGCTTGAGACGTTCGATCTGGGCGTCCGGCAGCTCGCTCAAATCCCGGAAGTGGCCGAAGGCGACGTCCCCCTGGAGGACCGCGATGATCTTGTCGTCCGCCTCCTCCTTGTCGAGCAGGAGCAGCCCGCCGATGGGGATGGCCTGGAGCAGGAAGTCGCCATGCGAGAAGGCTTTCTCCGACAGCACGCAGATGTCGAGCGGGTCGCGGTCTCCGGAAATCGTGTCGTGGCCGGTGCGCGCGTGCGAGAGGGCGGCCACCTGATCGCCGCAATAGGTCTGGGGGATGAAGCCGTAGAGGGTCGGGCAGACGTTCGAGAACTTCTGCGGCCGGTCGACCTTGAGGTGGCCGCTGGCCTTGTCGATCTCGTACTTGACCGTGTCGGTGGGCACGATCTCGACGTACGTGGTGACGACCTGCGGGGCCTCCGGCCCGATCGGCACCCCGTGCCAGGGGTGGGGCTTGAAGAGGAGGCCCAACGTCTCCCAGAGGTCCTGATCCAGCTCGCTCATACCGTCCTCCCTTTCCGGGCTCCCAGGATACTATGGCCTCATCATGAGGTGGCTCGCGGTCTGGCTGCTCCTCACCCTGACCTACGCCGCCGGCTGGCTGGCCTCGGGCTGGCTCCTCGGCGCCCCTCTCCGGCTCTCCCGGGAGGTCCTGGCGCATTTCGCCGTCGTCCCCCTCGCCCAGGTCGCGGCGCTGGCCCTGGTCGCGGCGCTGCGGAAGTCTCGTTCAAGCTGAGAGCATGGTGGTCTCTCCGATCCTCCTGACGCTCCTCGCGGTGCTTTTTGCCGCGACTCCGCCGACAGCTCCGTCTGCGGCAGCGGCGAAGATCGACGAGACGGTCGTCACTTCCGGAACCTCCGTGGAGCGGTCTCTGGCCGCCGGCGAAGCGCAGGCCTTTCGCGCCGTGCTCGCCGCCGGCAAGACCTACCTCCTTACCGTAGAGCAAACCGGGATCGATCTCATCCTCGAGATTCATGGCCCGGACGGCGCGGCTCTCGCCGCCGTCGACAGCCCGCTGGAGCGCTGGGGAACAGAGATGCTCCTCGTCCGTCCCGAAGCCGCCGGCCAGGTTCAGGTGGAGGTGCGATCGGAGAAGAAGAGGGTCGGGG
>JBKKAU010000177.1:0-3379 GCA_046714475.1 Thermoanaerobaculia bacterium | reverse complement strand
GTACGTGGCGCCGCGCATGCCGCTCGAAGAGACGCTCGCCGCCATCTGGGCCCAGGTCCTGCGCGTCGACCGGGTCGGCGTCCATGACAGCTTCTTCGAGCTGGGCGGCGACTCGATCCACAGCCTGTGGGTGCGCTCGCTGGCGCAGCAGCAAGGCATCCGGCTCTCGGTGCAGCAGATCTTCCAGCACCCGACCCTCGAACGGCTGGCGGCGGCGCTCGCGGCCGAGGGGGTGGAGGCGCTGGCCGCCCCGGCGCGGCGGGTGGCGCCGTTCGAGCTGGTGCCGGCGGAGGACCGGGGCCGGCTCCCCGCGGGGTTGGAGGACGCCTATCCGCTGACGCTGCTCCAGAGCGGCATGCTGTTCCACGGTGAGCTCGACGCCGGCTCGGCCACCTACCACGATGTCTTCAGCTATCACCTGCGCGCGCCGCTGGAGACGCTGGAGCTCTGGGAGGCATGCCAGCGGCTCCTCGTCCGCCATCCGGTGCTGCGTACCTCTTTCGACCTGACGGGTTTCAGCGAGCCGCTGCAGCTCGTTCATCCCGCCGGCTCGGTCGAGGTGCCGCTGGAGGTGACGGACCTGGGCGATCTCGATGAAGCCGCCCAGGAGGCGGCGGTGGCGGAGTGGCTGGCCGGCGAACGGCGGCGGCCGCTCGACCGCGCGAAGCCGCCGCTGCTGCGCTTCCAGGTGCACCGCCGCGGCGAGGAGAGCTTCCAGCTCACCCTGAGCTTCCACCACGCGATCCTCGACGGCTGGAGCGTGGCGTCGCTGATGACCGAGCTGCTCCAGGACTACCTGCGGCGGATCGGCGCGGCGCCGGCCGGTCCCGAGCCCACGCCGCCAGCTGCGCAGCTGCGCGATGCCGTGCTCCTGGAGCGCGAGGCCCTGGCCTCGGAGGAGACGCGCCGCTTCTGGGCCGCGCGGCTGGAGGAGGGGACGGCGCTGCCGGTCTGGCGCCGCGCCGAGACGCGTCCGGCGACCGCCGTCCGGCGGCCGGAGCGTCTGCGCCTCGAGGTGGCGCCGGAGGTGGCGGCCGGAGCCACCGGGCTGGCCCGGCGGCTGGGGATCCCGGTCAAGAGCGTGCTGCTCGCCGCACACCTGCGGGTGTTGAGCGCGGCCACCGGCCAGGCCGAGGTGACCACCGGACTGGTGTCCAATGCCCGGCCGGAAGAGACCGACGGCGAGCGCGTGCTCGGCCTCTTCCTCAACACGCTGCCGCTGCGGCTGGAGGTGACGTCGGGCTCCTGGGAGGAGCTGGCCTTGCGTACCTTCGAGGAGGAGCGAGCGATGCTGCCGCACCGGCGCTACCCGCTGGCGCAGCTCCAGCGTGACGCCGGCGGCCGGCCGCTGTTCGAGGCGCTGTTCAACTTTGTCCACTTCCACGTGTATCGCTCGCTGGAGGGCGTCCCGGCGCTGGAGCTGGTCGGCGCTTCGATCTTCGAGGAGCGCGACTACCCGTTGGTCGCCAACGTCTCCTTCGACGGCGCCGGCGTCGCCCTGTCGGTCGAGCTGGTCTACGACGCCTCCCGGCTGGCGCCGGCGCAGGCGCGCGCCCTGGCCGGCTACTACGAGCGGGCGCTGGCGGCGATCGCCGGCAAAACGTCCGGCGGACTGGTCTCCCCGGCCGAGGCGCAGCAGGCGCTCCGCGAGTGGAACGACACCGCGGCGGCCTATCCGGCTCTGCCGGAGACGCTGCACGGCTGTATCGAGGCGCAGGCGGCGCGGACGCCGGCGGCGCCGGCCGTGATCTTCGAGGAGGAGGAGGAGCTGAGCTACGCCGAGCTCGACCACAGGGCCGGCCGGCTGGCCCGCCACCTGCGTCGGCTCGGCGTCGGTCCCGACGTGCTGGTGGGCGTCTGCCTGGAGAGGTCGGCCGAGCTGATGGTCGCCCTGCTGGCAGTGCTCAAGGCCGGCGGCGCCTACGTGCCGCTCGATCCCGGGTATCCGGCCGAGCGGCTGGAATTCATGGTCGAGGACAGTGGCGTGCCGGTGCTGCTCACGGTGGAGCGGCTGGGCGCCCGCCTCGGCGCCGGCGTGGCCCAGGTCCACGTCGACCGGCCCCTTCCCGAAGCAGAGGCGGAGGAGGACGCGCCGCGCGTCCGGGGCGAGGGTCTGGCCTACATGATCTACACCTCGGGCTCGACCGGCCGGCCCAAGGGCGCGATGAACACCCACCGCGCCATCGTCAACCGGCTGCTCTGGATGCAGGAGGCGTACGGCCTCACGGCGGAGGACCGGGTCCTGCAGAAGACGCCGCTGTCGTTCGACGTCTCGGTCTGGGAGCTGTTCTGGCCGCTGATGACCGGCGCCTGTCTGGTGCTGGCGCGTCCGGAGGGGCACCGCGACAGCGCCTATCTGCGCGACCTGATCGCTGAACGGCGGGTGACGACCATGCACTTCGTGCCGTCGATGCTGCGCGCCTTCCTGGACGAGCCGGGGATCGAGGAGCGCTGCGCCGGGCTGCGGCGGGTGATGGCAAGCGGCGAGGCGCTGCCGGTCGACCTGGTCGAGAGGTTCTACGAACGGTTCCCCGCAGGGCCGGTGCTGCACAACCTCTACGGGCCGACCGAGGCGGCGGTCGACGTGACGAGCTGGACCTGCAAGCGGGGGGAGCGCCACGGCCTGATCCCGATCGGCCGCCCGATCTCCAACCTGCGCGTCTATGTCCTCGACCGCGAGATGCGGCTGGTGGGGGTCGGGGCTCCCGGCGAGCTGCTGCTCGGCGGTGTCGGCCTGGCGCGCGGCTACTGGGGGCGCCCGGACCAGACGGCGGAACGTTTCATCCCCGACCCATCGGGCGGCGAGCCCGGCGCGCGCCTCTACCGCACGGGCGACCTGGCCGCCTACCTGTCCGACGGCACGGTCGAGTACCTGGGCCGTCTCGACTTCCAGGTCAAGGTGCGCGGCTTCCGCATCGAGCTGGGCGAGATCGAGACGGCGTTGGCCGCCCACCCCGGTGTGGCCCGGGGGGTGGTGCTGGCGCGCGAGGACCGGCCGGGCGACAAGCGGCTGGTCGCCTACCTCGTGCCGGCCGGCGAGACGGCGCCCGGGGCCGCGGAGCTGCGCGCCTTCCTGGGCGCCAGCCTGCCAGAGCACATGGTGCCGTCGGCGTTCGTGACGCTCGCCGGGCTGCCGCTCACCCCCAGCGGCAAGCTCGACCGGCGGGCGTTGCCGGCACCCGAGTGGGAGCGCGAGCCCGGCCGCGAGCCCCTGGCGCCGCGCACGCCGCTCGAAGAGGCGCTCGCCGCCGTCTGGGCCGAGGTCCTGGGCGTCGACCGGGTCGGCGTCCACGACAGCTTCTTCGAGCTGGGCGGCGACTCGATCCACAGCCTGCGGGTGCGAGCCCTGGCGCAGGGGCATGGGCTCGACTTCGCCCTG
>JBKKAU010000176.1:0-8863 GCA_046714475.1 Thermoanaerobaculia bacterium | reverse complement strand
CCACACCACCGTCGTGGGCGGCCGGCTGGAGGGCTTGCAGCTCCCCGTCCACTACGACTTCCGCGCCCTGCGCCAGACGCCCGCCGAGCTGCGCACCGAGCTCACTCGCGAGGGCTGGCGCCGCGTGGTGGCCTTCCAGACCCGCACCCCCATGCACCGCGCCCATTGAGAGCTGGCCCTGCGCGCCGCCAAGGACGTGCGGGCCAACCTGCTGATCCACCCCACCGTGGGCATGACCAAGCCGGGCGACCTCGACCACTACACCCGCGTGCGGTGCTACCAGGCCGTGCTCCCCCGCTTCCCGCAGCACACGGCGAAGCTCTCCCTGCTGCCCCTCGCCATGAGGATGGGCGGCCCGCGCGAGGCCCTGCTCCACGCGCTCATCCGCAAGAACTACGGCTGCACCCACTTCATCGTCGGCCGCGACCACGCCGGCCCGGGCAGCGACCGCCAAGGCAAGCCCTACTATGGCCCCTACGACGCCCAGGAGATGCTGCGCGAGCACCAGGAGGAGCTGGGGGTCGAGATGGTGCCCTTCCAGATGGTCACCTACGTCGAGGACCTCGACACCTACATGCCCCAGGACGAGGTCCCGCCCGGCTCCCGCACCCTCGACATCTCCGGCACCGAGCTGCGCCGCCGCCTCCAGGAAGGCCGCGAGCTGCCCGGCTGGTTCACCTACCCCGAGGTCGCCGAGGAGCTGCGGCGCACCCATCCGCCGCGCTCCAAGCAGGGCTTCACCGTCTTCTTCACCGGCCTCTCCGGCGCCGGCAAGTCGACCATCGCCTCGGCGCTGCTGGTGAAGTTCATGGAGACCGGCGGCCGGCCGGTCACCCTGCTCGACGGCGACATCGTGCGCAAGAACCTCTCCTCCGAGCTCAACTTCTCCAAGGAGCACCGCGACATCAACATCCGCCGCATCGGTTTCGTGGCCGCCGAGATCACCAAGAACGGCGGCATCGCGATCTGCGCGCCGATCGCGCCGTACGACAGCGTGCGCAAGGAGGTGCGGTCGACCGTGGAGCCGGGGGGCGGCTTCGTGCTGGTCCACGTCTCCACCGCGATCGAGGTCTGCGAGGAGCGGGACCGCAAGGGCCTCTACGCCAAGGCGCGCGCCGGCATCCTCAAGGAGTTCACCGGCATCTCGGACCCCTACGAGGCGCCGGTCGACGCCGACCTGGTGATCGACGCCGCGACGCTCTCCCCCGAGGAGGCGGCGCAGGAGATCCTGCTCTTCCTGGAGCGCGAAGGCTACGTCGACGGGACGCTGGCGTCCCACTGACCATGTCCTGCCAGGCGGATCTGGAGCACATCGGAGAGGCGCTGGAGCGGGCCGCGGCCCTGCTCCGGCGCTTCACCCCCGGTGAGGTCGAGGCGCGGCGCAAGGCCGGGGGCGACCCGGTCACCGAGGCCGACACCGAGGTGGACACGCTGCTCAAGCGCTTCCTTCCCCGCGACGGCGAGGGGTGGCTGTCGGAGGAGACCACGGACGACTTGGCGCGGCTCCAGTGCCGCCGCGTCTGGGTGGTCGACCCGCTCGACGGCACGCGCGAGTTCGTCGAGGGGATCCCCGAGTGGTCGGTGTCGGTGGGGCTGGTGGTCGACGGCGAGCCGGTCGCAGGCGGCATCTGCAACCCGGCGACCGGCGAGACGGTGATCGGCGCCCGCGGTCTCGGGGTGACGCTGAACGGCCGGCCGGCGGGCGTCACCGGCCGGCGGCAGCTCTCCGGCGCCCGGGTGCTGGCGAGCCGCAGCGAGGTCCGGCGCGGCGAATGGGAGGGCTACCGCGAGGGACTCTTCGAGCTGCGCCCGACCGGCTCGGTCGCCTACAAGCTGTCGCAGGTGGCGGCCGGGTTGGCGGACGCCACCTGGACGCTCACCCCCAAGCACGAATGGGACGTCGTCGCCGGGATCGCGCTGGT
Source organism: Thermoanaerobaculia bacterium (assembly GCA_046714475.1). Lineage (GTDB taxonomy): Bacteria > Acidobacteriota > Thermoanaerobaculia > Multivoradales > UBA5704 > DASPJI01. Next base: position 6,941 of record JBKKAU010000176.1, on the reverse strand, counting down.
GCTCGCCGCCGGCGGCGCCGTCGTCTCCGCGAGCCCCGACGAGGCGCGTTTCAACCGTCCCAAGCCGCGTCTCACCCGCCTGATCGCCGCGACGCCGGACCTGGTGCCGGAGATCGAGGCCGAGATCGCCCGGCGGGGCTGAGCCTTGAAGTGCTTGGGTGTAGACTCGCCTTGGAGCGAGCCATGCACGACCGGACGCTGACCGAACATCTGGAGTTCCTGATCTCACAAGGTGGACAGGACGAGGCCACCGTCCTCGCCCAGGCCTTGCGTACGGGGATCGAAACGCTCTACCGGGAAGCGTTGATCGAAGAGTATCTGCTCGGCAAAGTGCCACGCGACGTCATGGTCAAAGAGCTGGGCGCTGCGCAACTCGAGGAGATCGAGTACCAGCGCGACGCATTGCAGCATGACGTCGAGTGGGGCCTCGGGCGTGCCTGAGGCGATCGCGGATACGGGGCCGATTCTCCACCTTCACGAGATCGGGCAGCTTGCCCTCCTGGCCACCCTGAATCCGGTTGTCCTTCCCGACCTGGTCCTCGGGGAGCTCTTACAACGCGGGATCGACATCACCGGCCTCCAAGCTGCAGGTGTCGAGGTTCGTTCGGAGACCCTCGACAATGCCCGGCTTGAATCGATCCTCCAGGAAACCGACCTTTCTCGAATCCAGCCAGCGGACATCCGGGTATTCGCTCTGGCGAAAGCAGGGGGATTTGGGCAGGTCGTTCTTACGGATGACCTCGCTTTGCGCCGACTCCTGGAGCAGCATGGGACCAAGGTCGTGGGCTCGGTAGGAGTGCTGGTGAGAGCCTATACCGCCGGTCGGATCGAACGCGCAACCCTGGAGAGGTCCGTAGACGCTCTATTCAGGCAGAGCAGTCTTCATCTGAGCCGCGCCTTCCGTGAATACCTCAGGAGCCTCCTCGAGAACCTCTCCTAGGTCCGTCGAAGCCCGTACACCGCAGCAGAAGACGTACACCCGCAAATCAGGACAGACAACCGCAGGTGAGGACAGCCCTCCGCAAACGAGGACGTACGACCGCAGGAGAAGACAAACCATCGCAGGAGAGGACGTACGGCCGCAAAGGAGGACGTACAACCTCGAAATCGGACGAAATACCGCAAACGAGGACGAAACTCCGCGGGAGAAGACGTACGAACTCAAACGAGGACGTACGAACGCAGGAGAGGACGTATCCGCGCAAATCAGGACGTGGCGGTCTGTTGTACAATCCCCGCGCGCCTTCTGAAAGTTTTGTCGATTCTGGAGTAGAGCTGTAGCCCGACGTGCCGATCCGTGACTTGGTCCTGGTCTCCGCCGGCCTGGAGCTGGACGGCGGCGGCAGGGCGGCCGCCGGTCGGCTCTTCGCCGCGGCTTGCGCCGACTTCGCCCGCGAGGCGGGGATGGGGTTCCGTATCCTCTCCCTCGGGGAGTCTACTCCGCCGCCGCTGCCCGCCCTCTGCTTCGGCGCGGACCAGGGAGCGCTTGCCCGCCGCGTCTGGCGCGATCAGATGAAAGCCCCCCGGAGCACCGCCTACGTCTTCGACCTGCTCGGCCCGTCCCGCATCCAGGCCTACCTGCCGGCGCCGCTGCGCGCTCCGTACCTGATTCCTCTCTACGGGATCGAGGTCTGGCGCCCGCTCTCCTGGGACCGTTCCCGGGCTCTCGCCAAGGCCCGGGTCAAGCTCTCCATCTCCAGGTACACGCTGGAGCGCGCCCGGCCGTTCTGTCCCGACCTGAGCGACGTCAGCGTGCTGCCGCTCGCCCTCGAAGAACGCTCACCCGCCGGCGAGGCCGATCCCGCGCTCCTCGAACGGGCCGGCTCCGGCTTCCTCCTGATCGTGGGGCGGATGGCGGCGACCGAGCGCTATAAGGGGCACGACCAGATCCTCGAAGCCCTCCCCTGTCTGCTCGCCACCCGGCCGGACCTCCGGCTGGTGGTGGCCGGCGACGGGGACGACCGGCCGCGCCTCGAAGCGCGGGCGGCGGAGCTGGGAGTCGCGTCCCATGTCCTCTTCACCGGCTTCGTGAGCGAGGCGACCCTCGCCGAGCTCTACCGGAGCTGCGCGGTCTTCGCCATGCCCAGCCGCGGCGAGGGCTTCGGGCTCGTCTACCTGGAGGCGATGCGAGCCGGCCGGCCGTGCGTCGCCGCCCGCGCCAGCGCCGCCGCCGAGGTGGTCGCGGACGGCGAGACCGGCCTGCTCGTCGATCCCGACGACCGCGAGGAGCTGGCCGGGGCGCTGGGACGTCTTCTGGAGGAGCCCGACCTGGCGCGGAGCCTGGGTGAGGCGGGCTACCGCCGCTGGCGGGACGAGTTTTCGACCGCACAGTTCCGGGGGCGAATGAAGCCTCTGCTGGAGCGGTTATGTGCGGCATAAACGGCATCCTGAGACTGGCGGAGTCCGCGCCTCCGATCGATCCGGAGGAGGTGACGCGGACCCGCGACGCCATGACGCCACGCGGGCCGGACGGCGCCGGGACCTGGATCTCGGACGACGGCCGGGTGGCCCTCGCCAGCCGGCGGCTCGCCATCCTCGACCTCTCCCCCGCTGGGGCGCAGCCGATGGCCTCGTCCGACGGACGGTTCCACATCGTCCTGAACGGCGAGATCTACAACTTCCGCGAGCTGCGGGCCGATCTCGAGCGGGAGGGCGTGCGGTTCCGCTCCCACAGCGATACCGAGGTCGTCCTCGCTCTTTACGCCTGGGAAGGCGCCGCCATGCTGCCGCGGCTGCGCGGCATGTACGCCCTGGCGATCTGGGACGCCGCCGCGAAGAGCCTCCTCCTGGCGCGCGACCCGCTGGGCATCAAGCCTCTGTATTACTCGGTCGAGAACGGCGTCCTGCGTTTCGCCTCGCAGGTCAAGGCGCTGGAGCAGGGGGGCGCCTCCCGCGAGATCGACCTCGGAGGGCTCACCGGTTTCCTCCTCTGGGGCTCGGTCCCCGAGCCGCTCACCATCCGCCGCGCCGTCCGGGCCCTCCCCGCCGGCCACCTCCTCTATATAAAGGATGGAGACGACCGTCCCGGAGACCCCGAGCCGCACTACCACTTCCCTGGGCCGTCACGCCCCTCCCCGGACGTCCTTACCGCCCTCGCCGACTCCGTCCGCGCCCACCTGGTCTCGGACGTGCCGGTCGCGGTCTTCCTCTCGGCGGGGCTCGACTCCAGCCTGATCGCGGCGCTCGCCCGGCGGCATCAGCCCGAGCCGCCGACGACGCTCACCCTGAGCTTCGACCGCCTCGCCGGCACGCCGCTCGACGAAGCGCCGCTCGCCGCCGAGGTGGCGCGACGGCTCGGTACCCGGCACGTCGAGCGGCGGATCGGTCGCGAGGATTTCCTCACCCTATGGTCCGGCGCGCTCGCCGCCATGGACCAGCCGAGCATCGACGGCTTCAACACGTACCTCGTGAGCCGCGCGGCGCACGAGGAGGGGCTCAAGGTGGTCCTCTCCGGGCTAGGCGGCGACGAGCTGTTCGGCAGCTACCCGTCCTTCGCGGACGTGCCGCGCGGCGCCCGCGCCGCCCGTTGGGGCAAGAGGCTGCCCGGCCTGCCGGCTGTCTGGCCCCGCCTGGCCCAAGGCCTGCGGCCGGGCCAGCCCAAGCTGCGGGGCCTCTTGCGTCACGGCGGCAGCCTCGCAGGCGCCTACTTCCTGCGCCGCGCCCTGTTCCTCCCCGAAGAGCTGCCGGCGCTGCTCGGCCCCGAAGCCGCGGCCGAGGGGCTGCGCCGCTACGACCCGATTCAAGACGCCGCCCGCTTCCTGGCCGCCACCAACGGCGACGCCTGGGCCACCGTCCACGCGCTGGAGACCGGGCTCTACATGCGCAACCAGCTCCTGCGCGACGCCGACTGGGCCTCCATGGCGCATTCGGTCGAGCTGCGGGTGCCCTGGGTCGACGCCCGTCTGCGCGCGGCGCTCGCCGCCGCCCGCTTCGAGCCGGCGCGCAGCCAGGGCAAGGCCGCCCTGGTGCGGCAGGCCGCGCCCGAGCTGCCCGAGGCGCTCTGGAACCGCCCCAAGACCGGCTTCTATATCCCGGTCGCCGAGTGGCTGCGGCCCGATCTCCCGATGGGGCCGGCTCAGACCCGCAACCTGGGCGACCAGTCCCGGCACCTCGCCCGCGCCGTCCTGCAAGAGCTCGGAGTGACGGTCTGATGGAGCCGCTGCCGCACGTCACTCCGGCTCCCGGCGCGGCCCTGCTGCTCCGCGCCGGCCGCTGGGCGAGGATCCTCTCCGCCTACTTCACGGCGCAGACGCTCACCCAGCTCGCCGGCATCGCGGCGGGGCTGCTGCTGATCCGCTTCCTGCCGGTCCGCGAGTTCGCGCTCTATACGCTCGCCTCGTCGATGATCACCTTCTTCACCTTCGCCTCGGACCTGGGGAGCACCACCTCGCTGCTCTACTTCTTCCAGCGGTCGGCCAGGACGGGGGAGGACTTCCGGAGCTACTTCGCGGCCGTGCTGTCGCTGCGGCGCATGGCCTTCGTGCTCGGGCTCGCGATCATCGCCCTGGTCTTCCCGGCCACGGCTGCGGCCAAGGGCTTCGGCGTGGTCGAGACCTGCCTCGCCATCCTGGGGATCGCGCTCTCCGTCCTGTTCCAGATCGACGCCTCGCTGCGCGTGCTGGCGCTGCGGCTCAAGGACCGCTACGGCGCCTCCTACGGCGCCGAGCTGACGGGGGCGGGGCTGCGCCTCCTCGCGGCGCTGTTGATGGTCACGGCCGGCCTGCTCTTCGGCTGGCTGGGCGTGCTGGCCGCGGCCCTCGGCCCGGCGGCGACCTCGCTCCTGGCGCACGTCCGGGAGGAGAAGACCGAGCCGGCGCCGGACATGGACCTCAAGCCGTACCGCCGCCGGGTCCTCCGTTATCTGATGCCGACGCTCCCCAGCGCCCTCTACTTCGCGGTCCAGAGCCCGCTGGTCATCTGGCTCGCCGCCACCTTCGGCTCGACCCGGAACATCGCCGAGGTCGGCGCGCTCGGCCGGCTCGGCCTGGCGGTCGGCCTGTTCTCGAGCCTGACCGGCGTCCTCTTCCTGCCGCGCCTGGCGCGGATCACCGACGACCGCCTCTACCGCGCGCGCTACCTGCAGTTCGGCGGCCTCCTCCTGGCGGTCGCCGCCGCGATCTTCGCCGCCGCGCTGGCCGTGCCGGAGCTCTTCCTCATGCTCCTCGGCGAGAGCTATACCGGTCTCAACCGCGAGCTGCTCCTGGTCGTCGGCGCCGCCGGCCTCAACCTGCTCGACGGCTACTGCGTGGCGGTCAACCTGGCGCGCTCCTGGACCCGCTGGCAGGGAGCCGCGGTCCTCTCGCTCGCCCTGGCGCAGGCGGTCCTGGTCGCGACGCTGCCGCTCTCGACCACCTCGGGGGTGCTCCTGCTCACCCTGCTGAGCTCCGGCGTCGCGCTCGCCGGCCCGCTCGCGATCAACTGGATCGGCTTCGCCCGTCCCCGCTGGGTGCACTGGGAGTGAACGTGCGGGTCTGCCACGTGAGCCCGACCTATTTCGCGCCCGAGTCGGCCCTGGGCGGCGGCGAGCGCTTCGCCGAGGAGCTAGCCCTCGCCATGGCGCGGCGCCCGGAGGTCGACGGGGTCAAGCTGGTGAGCTTCGGCCCCAAGGCCTTCCGCGAGCGGCCCTCTCCCGGCTACGAGCGCGTGGTCCTGGCGAGCTGGTCGCGGCAGCGGATGGTCCCCTTCTCGCCGCGGCTGTTCGGCGAACTGGCTGGAGCCGACGTGATCCACTGCCACCAGTACTTCGTCCTCCCGACGTTCCTCGCCGCGCTGACCGGGCGGCTGCGCGGCAGCCGCGTCTTCGTCTCCGACCTCGGCGGCGGCGCCTGGACTCCCGGGTTCCACGTCGACCAGTCGCGCTGGATCGCGGCCCACCTGCCGATCTCGGAGTACGCGGCGCGGTCGCTGCCGGGCAGGAACCACCGCCACCACGTGATCTACGGCGGCGTCGACCTGGAGCGCTACCCCATGCGGCCGGAAGTCACGCATGACGGCTCGGCCGTTTTCCTCGGCCGCATCCTGCCGCACAAGGGCATCCACTTCCTGATCGAGGGGCTGCCGGCGGCGGTCCCCCTCCATGTGATCGGCCCGGCGATCAACCTGTCGTACCTGGAGCGCCTGCGCGCCCTCGCGGCGGGCAAGGAGGTCCATTTCCACCACGGCCTCCCGGACGCCGAAGTCGTCGCCTACCTTCAACGCGCCATGGCGCTGGTCCATCCGACGCCGGTGGGGGCGGACGGCTCGGCGGGGGTGAACGAGCTGCTGGGACTGGCGCCGATCGAAGCCATGGCCTGCGGCTGCCCGGTGATCGCGTCGAACGCCGCCTCGTTGCCCGAGGTCGTCGGGGACGGCGTCTCGGGGCTCCTGGTACCGCCGAACGATCCGGCGGCGATCGGCCACGCCCTGGAGCGCCTGGCAGGTGATCCCGACCTCTGGCGCACTCTCGCCCTCGGCGCCCGGGCGCGGGTCGAGGCGCGCTTCTCCTGGAACCGCGTGGTCGACGCCTGCCTGGCGGCGTACGCGAGCTGAGACATGAGGCCCCTGCGCATCCTGATGGTCATCCACACCCCCTGGACGCCCAACCTCGGAGGCCCGCAGGCGCAGATGGCGCTGGCGGACGAGCTGCGCGCTCTCGGCCATACGGTCGAGAAGCTCAGCTATGAGGACGCCTTCCCCGAGACCGCGGCCGCCGCTCCCAAGGGGCGCGCCGGCACGGTCGTGCGGCTCCTCCGGCACAACCGGAGCTTCGCGGCGCGGGCGCGGGAGTTCGTCCGCTCGCACGCCGGCCGCTTCGACGTCATCGACGCCAACCAGACCGACCTCCCCTTCTCCAAGCGGGACCTGGGCTTCTCCGGCCTTTTGGTGGCGCGCTCGGTCGGCCTGATCCCCGCCTACCACGAGTTCGAGAGGATGGCGGCGCGGCGCTGGCCCGAGCCGTGGAC
>JBKKAU010000175.1:0-11069 GCA_046714475.1 Thermoanaerobaculia bacterium | reverse complement strand
GCGCGCCCTGCGCAACCTGCTGCGCAACGCCGCCCAGGCCGAGCAGGAGGCCGGCCGCGCCGGGCCGGTCGAGGTCGGCGTCACCCGCGACGCCGAAGGGGTCGAGGTGGCGATCGCCGACCGCGGTCCGGGGCTGCCGCCGGAGATCCGCGAGCGCCTGTTCCACCCCTTCACCACCGGCCGGCGGGGGGGCGTCGGCCTGGGGCTCGCCCTGGCGCACCGCATCGTCGTCCTGCACGGCGGGCGCATCCGGCTGGAGGACCGGCCGGGCGGCGGCACGCAGGCCCTGCTCTTCTTCCCGCGCGACATTCTTGTTACCACGAGTAACAGCGCGCCGTCTCCCGCGAGCCCCGGTCCCGGCTCGCCGTATCCCCCCTAAGCCTCTGCTCCTAAAGCACTTGGACATCCAGAACGCCGCCGGCCGGCGGGTGGCATCGGCGTTGCTCTATAGGGGCTCGCTATGAAACACCAAAAGACTGTCCGTGGCCAGAGCGGCTTTACGCTGATCGAGATGCTGGTCGTGTTCGCCATCCTCGGCGTGCTGCTCCTCATCTCGATCCCGGAGATGTTGCAGCGGATCCGCGAGTCCAAGATCCGCGGCGCCGCGCAGCAGATCACGGTGATGCTGCGTTCGGCGCGTCTGGAAGGGGTCAAGGCCGCTCATCCGGGGATCGTGGAGACCCTGCCCTGGGATGACGACAGGCCCGCGGAGACCGTCCGGGCCTTCGCCGACGTCGACCGCGACGGCGTGTACGACGCCGGCGTCGACCGGCTGTTGGGGACGCTCGACCTGCCCGCGGGGATCGAGTTCGTGGACCCCGCTGGCCTGAACCCCGGGCCGGCGGTGTTCCAGCCGACCGGAGCGGTCCAGAACGTGGTCGCGGTCGGCATCCGGGACGGCGCGGGCAACGAGCTGGAGATCCGGGTGGAGCCGATCGCCACCGCGCGCGTGACGATCTGGAAGATCAACCCGGCTCCCGAGCACGTCCTGGACACCATGCCGGAGGAGTGGCTATGAGCCGCAATGGAGACGTGAGAGGGGCGGCGGGCTACTCGCTGATCGAGCTGCTGGTCGCCGCGGCGATCTTCCTGATCCTGATGATCGGGGTGCTGCCGCTGTTCACCACCTCGATCCGCACCAACCTGGCGGGGCGCGAGGCCACCGACACCTCCAACTACGGCCGCTCGCGGATCGAGCAGCTCTTCCAGCTGCAGTTCTCGAAGCCGGAGCTGCGGGTGCCGGACGGCGCCGAGGAGCTGGAGGTCCAGGAGCACTGGTCCGAGAAGGACAAGGGCTGGAAGCCTGGCACCGCGCCCGCCGCCGGTGACAAGGCGCTGTGGACCCGCGCCACCTTCGTCCGCCAGTACAGCGTCACCGACCTGAACGACGACGGCATCTTCGACGAGCCGCTCGACGGCGGCACCGCGGCCGGCCAGGTCCACATCAAAGAGCTCGAGGTCCTGGTGCGGAGCAACCGCAGCGAGACCGGTCCTTTCGGCAACATCTGGCAGACGCGGTTGCGGATGCTCAAGGCCAAGTGAGGCGGCAGATCATGAAACGACGCGAGGCTTTTCCGACCCCCGCCGCGCCCCGGCAGTCCGGCTTCTCGCTGGTCGAGCTGCTCATCACCCTGGGTGTGTTCGTGGTGCTGCTGGTGGCCATCATGGTGATCTTCCAGATCAACAGCAACGTCGGCCGGGTGCAGATGAACGTCGCCGACATGCAGCAGGCGCTGCGCATCACCCAGCACGAGATCCTGCGGCTGTCGCGCATGGCGGGCCGCGGTGGCCTGCCGGTCTCCGACCCGCTCCAGGCGCTCTTCCCGCCCCAGGGCATCGCGCTGGCGATCCAGAACAACGTCGTCGCCAACACCCGGATGGTGGCTGGCGACGACGAGACGCTGGTCCTGCCCGGCACCGACGTGCTGACCGTGCGCGGCGTCTTCGAGACGCCGCTCTACCAGATCAACTACGCCGACTCGACGACCTTCGACCTGGTGCCTCCCGCGGCCGCCGGCGGGGCGTTCACGGGCACGGTGATGATCCGCAGCATCTCGACCCGCGGCGTGCCGCAGCCGCTCGACCCGCTGATCCAGATCATCGAGGACGACGTGCCGCAGGCGATCCTGGTGAGCAGCCCGATGGACGACGCCGTCTACGCGGTGGTCCAGCTCGACGCCGGGGCGAGCAACTATGACGAGGTCGGCAGGACCTGGGTGCGGCTGGCGTTCCGCACCGACGGCGACTACGGCGACGACTACCTGCGCCTGTCGCGCGGCGGCGCCTTCGACGCCGCCCTGCAGAGCGTCGGCCATCTCGGCATCCTGGAGGAGTACCGGTTCTACGTCCGCCAGACCAACGCCATCCCGGGCGACGCGGCGAGCCCGGTCGTGCCGCGCCTGACCCGCGGGCGCTTCTTCCCCGGTACCGACACGCCGTACCTGGCGACGGCGGTCAACGCGCGGCAGGACGTCGCCGACTTCATCGTCGACCTGCAGTTCGCCCTCGGCCTCGACTCCGCCAACGCCGGCGGCCGGAACGGCGACATCATCGAGACCGCCGACGGCGCCGCCGACGACTGGCTGCTCAACCGCACCGGCGAGACCGGCGACCTCGCCTGGCAGGCCGTACCCCCGGCCGCCCAGCCGCCGGTCTACTACCTGCGGATCAACGCGCTCGCCCGCACCGACCGCATCGACCTCAACTACGAGGCGCCGCTGCTGACCCGCATCGAGGACCGCACCTACGCCGTGGCCGACGCCGCCAACCGTTTCGAGGAGCGCCGCTACCGGCGGCGCCTGCTGCAGACCATCGTCGACCTGAGGAACGTGGCGTGATCCGCCCCGCGGTCGTGTTTTCGGAAGGAGGAGTCATGGACAGCGGCAGGGATCCACGGCAAGCGCCCACCCGGAGCGCGGCGGGTGAGGCGGGCAGCGCCTACATCGCCGTCCTCCTGGTGCTCACCATCCTCACCATCCTCGGCCTCGCCGTCACCTTCGTGACGCAGACCGAGCAGCAGGTGGGCGCCAACGAGCGCACCGTCAACCGCGTCTTCTACGCCGCCGACGCCGGCATCGAGGCCGCGGTCGCCCGCGCCCTGGTGGCGAGCGACCACCGCGGCACCTCGTTCTTCTTCAACGACTCCGGCAAGGCGCTGGTGGCCGGCCAGCTCGACCTCGGCACCCAGGTCGACGTCTCGGCCTTCTTCCCCATCCAGGAGGCCAACTGCAACCTCTGCGAGGTCAACAACGCCGGCTCCTACAGCGGCCGGGACTTCTACCGGGTGACCCACGCCGTGACGGTGCGCGCCACCCGTTTCGCCACCATGGACGCCAACGCCCCGGCCGACCAGCGCAACGTCCTGGCGCAGAAGGCGCTGACCACCATGGTCGACGTGCAGCCGTGGAAGGTATCGCTCGAAATCACCGATCAGGCGCAGCGTACCCCCGCCGCGATCAACGACATCAAGTTCTGAGGAGGGTTTCCCATGTCCCGCCATCGCCAGACGTCGCGTAGCAAGGCCGCTGCCGCTCTCGGGCTCGCGGCGCTCACCGTCGTGTGTGCGACGGGTGGGCGCCCCGCCCTGTCGAACGACATCGACCTGCTGCGTTTCGAAACCGCCAAGCCGTACGTCTTCATCATCCTCGACACCTCGGCCTCGATGACGCAGGCGCCCGACGGCGCGTGGGTGCACGCCAACGGCGACGACCCGCGCTCCAAGCTCTACCAGGCCAAGCGCGTCCTCCACGAAGTCTTCAGCGCGGTCGACGACGTCCAGTTCGGCTTCGCCAGCTTCAACCAGGACACCCTCGGGGTCACCGCCAAGCACTGGCTCTACTACGGCAAGACGGCCCTGCCCGCCGCCAACGCCTGGCCGATCGACTGGCCGAAGCCTGACGCCGACGGCCCGGTCCAGTACTCCGTCGACAGCTCGCCGATCAGCGACGTCGAAGGCGACCTGATGACCTTCGGGCCGAAGATCGACGCCGCCGGCGCCGCCGGTGCCTGTCTGGTGCCGCTGCCCCTCAACACCCAGCGCGACAAGATCGGCCGCTACTCCCTGGCTTTCGGCGACGCCGCCAACGGCATCGCCCCGGCCTACGTCTGGATCAGCTCCGGCGGCAAGACCTACCGCCTGTCCGCCGAACGGAAGAGCCAGAGGCAGGACGGCAGCGCCAACCCGGTCCTGGGCCGGGACAGCATGCAGGTCGAGCTCAAGCTCGAGCAGGTGTCGAGCTGCGTCGGTCCCAGCTTCAACGCGACGTTCACCCTGAGGCGCGACCTCGAGCTGTGGACCGACTTCCTGATGTTCGACGAGAACTCCGGCAGCCTGGCCCCTCCGAACACGAGCCATTCGAGCGGCGTCGACAAGGTGGCCGGCTTCTGGGACGCCAAGGACGTCAGGAACGTCGCCACCTGCGGCTCCGGCCACCCCTTCTCCGGGTCGGGCTGGGAAGGCAACTACGACGGCGCCGTGATGACCGGCGAGACCGTGCCGGCCGGCGTCACCATGTCCAACCAGGACCAGTACTGCAAGACCGCCGGCGTCCCGTCGTCCTGCTCCAACGTCCGGGCTGCGACCACCTTCAGCAACTACGGGCGGCCGCTCGACCTGGGCGACCTCATCCCCTTCGACTGGAGCCTGAGCCGCAAGTACGACTTCCTGAACCGCCTGGCGCCCAGTGGGGCCGACGGCGGCAGCCCCGACTTCCGCATCGCCTCCTACTACCGTGACGCCCCGGACGCCGCCACCGGCGTGCTGGGGCTGCGCAACAGCGACCAGTCGCCGCTGATCGGCACCGGCCCCAGCCCGCTCGGCAAGTCGGTCATCGACTTCCGCTGCTGGTACATGGGCGACGGCAACAAGTGCAACACCACGGCCTACCAGCCGGGTTTCGAGTCGATCGCGCAGCGCAACGACAAGGCCTGGGGCTGCCGCCGGCCCTACCTGATCGTCATCAGCGACGGCGGCGACAGCTGCGCCGGAGAGAACCCCTGCGCCGACACCGCCAGCCTCAACTCCAAGGGCAGCGTCCGCACCTGGGTGGTCGCCTACGGCGCCAACTGCAACAGCGTCGGCAACCCGCTCAAGTGCATGGCCCAGAACGGCAAGGGCGAGCTGGTCTGCCCGCAGACGCCGAACAACCTGAAGACCGAGCTGCAGCGCATCCTCGGCCTGATCCGCGAAGAGGCGCGCTCGTTCGCCTCGGCGGCCGTGCCGTCGGTCCAGGCGATCGTCGAGGACAAGGTCTTCCTGACCAACTTCACGCCGCTCAACGGCAAGTCGGTCTGGGACGGCCACGTGCATTCGTTCCTGAAGCCGCTGCCGCTGCGCGAGACCGACAACCGGCCCGACATCACCAGCCCCAACCACCTCTGGGACGCCGGCGAGGTGATGAAGGTCCAGGTCAACGCCGTCGATCCGCTCGGCAACGGCGACAACCAGCGGCGGGTCTACTACGCGCCCGACGTCGCCGGCTTCCCCCGCCGGCTCCTCGAGCCGGTCAAGGACGCCGACTTCGCCAGCGCGGCCATCGCCAAGACCGTGCGGCGCGACCTGTGGAACGCCTTCGGCATCCCGTACATCCTGGATGACGACATCATCACCGAACCCCTGGCCGAGCTGCGGTCCTTGAACGTGATGAACAAGACCTTCACGCTCAAGACCCACACCGGCACCATGGCCGACCCGGTCACCGGCAACCCGGTGACCCGGACGATCCAGTACATCCTGGGCGACATCTTCCACTCCAACCCGCTGGTCATCGGCAGCCCGCCGAACGTCCGCTACTATGCCGAGGACACGGAGGACAACCCGACCGGCTACCGCGACTACTTCCGCAAGCACGAGCTGCGGCGCAAGATGCTGCTGGTCGGCAGCAACGACGGCATGCTGCACGCCTTCGACGCCGGCGTCGTCAGCATCGACAGCGAGACCGACCCGATCACGGGGAAGCTCAGGCGGTTCCCGCAGTTCAACAACGGCTCGGGCAAAGAGCTCTTCGCCTTCATGCCGCGCGAGACCATGCCGGCGGTGCGCAAGCTGGCCGAAGGGCCCGTCCACCAGTGGGGCGTCGACGGCACGGTCGCGGTGGCCGACGTCAAGATCGATCCGCTGCGCCGGTCGACCCCGGTGCGGAGCTGGCGGACGGTGGTCTTCGGCGGCCTGCGCGAAGGCGGCGCCTCCATCTACGCGCTGGACGTCACCCAGCCCGACAAGGTCGTCTCCGACGAGCTCTTCGACGGCCGCAACGACGTCGACTACTGGGTCCCCAAGGCCGACGGCACGTACCGCGCCTCCTGCGCCGAGACGCACTCGGCGTGCGGCCCGGTGCCCTTCCCGTACCCGCTCTGGGAGTTCACCGACAGCGTGCGCAACGCCGACGGCAAGCTGGTGAGCCTCGACGAGGACAACAACGCCCAGCCGGACCTCGGCTTCGCCTGGTCCGTCCCCAACGTCGGCCGCATCCGTCTCCAGGAGGGCGACGACGTCGTCGACCGCTACGTCGTCGTCTTCGGCGGCGGCTTCGATCCCTTCAGCAAGGAAGACCCGCGGCGCGGCAACTGGCTCTACATGGTCGACGCCGAGACCGGCCAGGCGATCTACAAGCGCAAGCTCGAGGGCGCCGCGCCCAGCGAGCCGGCGGCGGTCGACATCGATCAGGACGGCTACCTCGACCGCATCTACCTCGGCACCACCTTCGGCTACATGTACCGGGTGGACCTCGGCGCGGACTCGGCGGGCAAGTACCCGTCGCTGGCGACCCTCGACGCCGAGGGCGTCGACAACAAAACGGATTACAAGGTCCAGCGCATCCCGGCCAGCTGGTGGCCGGCGCGCAAGGTCTTCAACGCCAACTTCCAGAACGGCGTCGAGCTGACCGGCAACAAGCGGCGGCCGCTTTTCTACCGCCCGTCCGTGGTCTTCGTCGCCCGGCTCGGCCAGTACGCCCTGTCGTTCGGCACCGGCGACCGCGAAGACCTGTGGAGCGGCGACGCCACAGTCCAGGGCCGCTTTTACGTCTTCGTCGACGACACCGATTCCCTGCCGGTGGGCACCGTGCTCGACGAGCGGTCGTTCGACCAGGTCCTGAACGCCGACGACCCGGCCCAGGCGCAGACGATCCTGAGCAGCGCCGCCGGCAAGCGCGGCTGGTACATCGTGCTCGATCCGGACGAAAGGGTGATCACCGACGCCTTCGCGCTGTCCGGCGTCAGCTTCTTCTCCACCTTCCGCCCCGACGTCCAGGTCACCGGCGGCCGCGACCCGCTCTGCTCCAAGACCGGCACCAGTCGCGTCTACATCGTCTCGACCGTCAACGGCAACGCCTTCATGGGCGAGAAGCAGCGTTTCTTCAACGTCTCGACCTTCGTCACCAACCCGTACACCGAGCAGGGCCAGACGCGCAACCCCGAGGACACCGGCCACGACGCCGACGACTTCGGCCCGGTCGGCTCCGACGAGGCGCAGCGGCTCCTGGGCGTCATGGAATCGCTCAAGAGCCTTTTCCCCGGCAACTGCAAGTTCTCGAACTACCGGATCGACATCAAGACGATCAGCGCCGACACCGGCGTCGTCTTCATCGCGCCGGTACCCATCTGCATCATCGAGAAGAACTGGAAGGACCTGTCATGAAACGGTACGACTGGAAGACCGTGATCCGTCCCGCGGGCGGCCTCGCACTGGCCGCCGCGCTCCTGGCGGGTTCCGCCGCGCCCGCGGGCGCCGCCTGGCTGGTCACCCGCCAGGGCGGCCGGGTGGAGACCCGCGGCGCCTGGGAGGTCAAGGGCAAGCTGGTGGTGTTCCACACCGCCGGCGGCGACCTCGCCTCGCTGCGGCTCTCCGAGGTGGACCTCGAAGCGAGCCGCGCCGCGACCGGCGAGGCCGAGCAACGCAAGGCGCAGGTCGGGACCGCGAAGCCCAAGCCTGCCCGCAGGCCTTCGATCGTGTCGCTGACCGACAAGGACTTCCGCAAGCCCGAGCCGCCGGCCGAAGCGGCGAAGCCGGCCGAGCCCAACGATCCCAACGGTCCCAACGCGCCGGCCGAGCCGGAGGCGCCGGCTCCGGCCGGGCTCGCCGTCACCACCTGGGAGCGCGGCACGGCAGCCGGCTCCGACGGCTACGCCGTGATCACCGGCATCCTGCACAACACCAGCGGCGCGATGGCGGCCGACGTCCGGCTCGGCGTGGCGATCTACGACGAGACGGGCCGCCTCATCGCCCGCGGGCTGGCGACGCTGGACTCGGCCGCGCTGCCCCCGGGCCAGCAGACCGGCTTCCGCGCCGAGTTCCCCGGCTTCTTCGGCTTCGCCGACGTCCGCTTCGATCCGTCCAGCGTCAACCTCAACAGCGGCCCGGCCTCCGAGCCGGCTCCGGCGACCCCGGAAGGCAGCGGCGGCTAGGGCGCGATGAATCGCGCCCCTATCAGAGTCAGTCGGGGCGTAGACAGGTTGTAGGGGGCGCCATTCATGGCGCCCTCCTGACCCGCAAAGGCAGTAGCCTGGCCGGCGCGCTGGGCGGGGTCGCGCCGGCCAGGGTTGCCTACCCATCAATTGTCAAAGAGCCCGGCGGAGCGCCCCATTTACTCTCTTGCAAGCCCGGCGTGTCGAGGAGCCCTCCATATCTGTATACGGATGAGAAGGGCCGAATGACTGCAAGTGAGCGCTAAATCAAAGCATCTTCCGCCTGACGATGCCCGATAGGGCGGTACCCGCCCCGGCTCCTGAGCTTCCCGTCCGGAGATCTGCGTTGCCCATGGAGGGAGCTGCGTCATCCGAGGGGCTCCTCGCCGCTCCCGGGTTTCAGGGGAGATTGCCTGAACCCGTGACGTTTTGTGGAGCTGGTACGTATACATAGTAGGGAGGCGGAGGAAAGCTCCTTCCCCTGCTCTTTGACAACTGAGGTTGGATAAACCGGAGTGATCCGGGGTTTGACGCGTCCGCGGAGAGCGGCGCAGAATCTCCGAGTGAGAAAGGAAGTGCATGTATGCGCCTGAGAATCGCACCCACGGTCTGCGTGATCCTGGCCGCCTGCGCGGCGGGGCCGTCCTGGTCCACCGAGCCGGTCACCGTGGCCAACTTCCCCGAAGTCCAGCGGATCAGCGGCCAGGTCGTGGTCACCGAGCCGATCCCGCAGACGCGCTTCGAGTCGGTCAAGGCCCTCGTGGCGCCCGCCGCGTTTTCGGACGCCGGCCAGTGGACCGAGGCCGGAGTGATCGACGCCAAAGGGTTCACCCACGTCACCCTCAGCCTGGCCGGGAGCCTCCAGGGGAGCCCTCAGGGCGGTTCGGTCGGCGTGGCGCTCGTCCCCGGACGTCCCGGAGCTGTTGAACGCCCTGCGGACCCACGGGGTCGCGCCGTTCGCCCTCCGCGCCGAGGCGGAGGTCGGCGCCTCCCCAGGGCGGGCTCTTCAGCTCGGCCTCCACGACCCTGCGGATCGGTTTCCCCTGCTATCGCGTCTTCTTCTACAACGCCACCTCCAAAAACGCCGAAGCCGTGGTCTACGTCTACCTGGGCGGCTCGTAGCCGGTATAGAGTCCTTTTGTAGGGTGCTTTCCCTCATACAGGTGGTCGTTTTCCCGGACGGAGAGGCGGGGTCCCGTTTTGGCATGGCGGTGCCGAATGGGCAGGCCCCTCTGGCCGGAATGCCTGTAGAGCGGGATTTGTTGTTCCAGATGACGTCCTCTCCGCGGGACGCGACCCTCCACTTTACGCTCCATTCCGAGCGGAGCCCGAAGCTCCGCACTGTCCTCCAATCCGTTGGCACCGTATGTGCGTATCACATAGCTGGAGAGGTTGTCAGAAGGGGGAAGCCAGCATGCCGAAAGACAGCGCCAACCACCAGAAGGGGTGGGACTTCGAGGCCGCGGCGATGCCGTTCGTGGACGCGCTGTACAACACCGCGTACCGCATGACGCGCAATTCCGAGGACGCCGAGGATCTGGTGCAGGAAACCTACCTCAAGGCCTACAGGTACTACGACAAGTTCGAGGAGGGGACCAACTTCAAGGCGTGGTTGTTCAAGATCATGAAGAACACCTTCATCAACAACTACCGCAAGAAGCAGCAGGCCCCGACCCTGAGTGATTTTGCCGAGATCGAGGAGTCGTTCGAGAACCAGGTGAGCGAGGAGACGGCCCGGCAGACGAAGAACCCGGAAGACGAGCTGCTCGAGAACGTCCTGGACGAGGACGTGCAGCAGGCCCTGGACAAGCTGCCGCCGGACTACCGGATGGTGGTCATCCTGGCCGACCTGGAAGGGTTTTCCTATAAGGAGATCGCCGAGATCCTGGAGGTGCCGGTGGGCACCGTGATGAGCCGCCTCTACCGGGGCCGGCGGCTGCTGGAGACCGCCATGCTCGAGTTCGCCCGGGAGCACGGTTACCTGCGGGAGGGCGAGCCGGCCAAGATGCGCAGCAGGACCGTCACCGCCAAGTGAGCGTCCGCAGTACGGGAGCCAGGAAATATCCCACCCGATGGGTGAGTTGATTAGACTGGGCCGAGACCCGTACGAGAAAAGAGGATGCCATGGTGGAGGAGGCATGATGGACTGCAAAGAGGTCAACGAGGCTATTTTCCTGTTCTTCGACAACGAGTTGGAAGAGGTGTTGTTGACCACCTTTCGAGCCCATGTGGACGGCTGCACCGACTGCGCGAAGCGGGTGAGCTACACCCGTACCTTGCTGCTGATCGTCCGCGAGCGGTGTGCCCGTTGCAGCGCGCCCGACCGTCTGCGCCACCGGATCCTCCACGACATGCCCCATCGCCAGTTCGCCTCCGGCCCCCACTGAACCCATGAACGACAAGAAGCTCTCGCTCCGCTCCCTCCGCGGGACCGCCCTCGCTTTGGCGCTCCTGCTGCTCGCCCTCTCCGCCGGCATTGCGATGCCCGCGCCGGCGGCGGCCCAGGACTTCTCGCTCCAGGGGCTCCGGGGCGGGCGGCTGGTGGAGTCCGACCTGGTCCGGGGGACCACGATCTTCGTGGTCTGGGCCTACTGGTCGCCGCGCTCGCCCGACATCATCGCCAGGATCAACACAATCGACCAGAGCTGGGGAGGCCAGGCCCGCGT
>JBKKAU010000174.1:0-5337 GCA_046714475.1 Thermoanaerobaculia bacterium | reverse complement strand
GGGATGGAGACGGCGGCACGCTGGTGGGCTATCTCGGCTATGAGCTGGGCGGAGACCTGGAGTCGCTTCCCCCTCCCCCACCCGACGACCTCGGCCTGCCGGACCTGCACCTCGGCCTCCATGAGTGGGCCTTGCTCTGGGACGGGCGCTCCTGGACTCTGGAGACGACCGACGCCTGGAGCGGGCGGACCGGCGCCACCGAGCGGGTGATCCAGGCCGAGCGGCTCCTGACTGAGGCCGGTCAGCTTCAACTTGCCGAAGTCCCCGCCGGCCGGCTGGCGGACGGGCCGGTGATGAGCCGCCCCAACCGCAACGGTTTCAAGGCCGGCGTCCGGCACGCCCTGGAGCATATCCACCGGGGCGACATCTACCAGGTGAACCTCTGCCGGCGGCTGGAAGCTTCTCTCCCCGCCTCCCGGATCTGGCCGCTCCACCTCCGGCTCCGCGCCGCGAGCCCCGCCACCCATGGCGCTTTTCTGGACCTGGGAGGCGGACGGGCGCTGCTCTCGGTCAGCCCCGAGCTGTTCCTCGCCGTGCGCGAGGGGACGGTCGAGACGCGGCCGATCAAGGGGACGCGGCCGCGCGGCGCCAACCCGCGCGAGGACCGGGCGCTGGCCCGCGAGCTTTCGGAAAGCGAGAAGGACCGGGCCGAGCTGGCGATGATCGTGGACGTCGCGAGGAATGACCTCGGGCGGGTCTGCGAGCCGGGTACGGTCGAAGTCCCCCTTCACGCCGAGCTGGTCACCCTCCCCACTCTTCACCACACCGTCTCCACCGTGCGGGGACGCCTGCTCCCGGATGTCGGCCCGGTCGAGCTGCTGCGCGCCGCCTTCCCGCCGGCCTCGATCACCGGCGCGCCCAAGATCCGGGCCATGGCGGTGGCCGCCGCCCTGGAAGAGCGCCGGCGCGGGCCGGCCATGGGGGCGTTCGGCTGGATCTCGCTCGGCGGCGACCTGGAGCTGGCGGTGGCGATCCGCACCGCGGTCGCGGCGCGCGGCCAGGTCGCCTACCACGCCGGCTGCGGCATCGTGGCCGACTCCGACCCGGAGCTGGAGCTGGAGGAGAGCGCCGTCAAGGCCCGGGCGTTCCTCACCGCCCTCGGAGCACAGGAGTCGGAATGAGCCTGGCCTTCTGGAACGGCCGCCTCCTTCCCCTCGCCGAGGTGCAAATCGCCCCGGACGACGCCGGCTTCCTCTTCGGCGACGGCCTGTTCGAGACCTTGCGGGTGGATGCCGGCCAGGCGAGGGACATCGAAGCGCACCTCGACCGCCTGCTCGCTGGCCTCGCCCGGATCGGGATCGCCATCCCCGAGGACCGGGACGCCCTGGCCGCCGCCATCGCCGCCATCGCCGAGGCCGCCGAGGCCGCCCCCCGGCCGACGGCGCGCCTCCGCGTCACCGTCACCCGCTCTGCCACCCGCCTGATCACGGCCGCTGCCTACCAGCCGCCTGGCGACGATCTCTATAGAGATGGCATCAACGCCGTCCTCCTCCCCGGCCCGCGGATCGACTCCCGGGGTCCGCTGGTGGGGTTGAAGAGCCTCTGTTATCAGATGAACCGGCTGGCGCTCCGACAGGCCCAAGCGGCAGGGGCCTGGGAGGCGCTGCTCCTCAACGAGCATGGACGGCTGGTGGAGGGATCGAGGACGAACCTGGCGCTGGCCCTGCCGGACGGGGTCTTCACTCCGCCCCTGGAAGACGGCTGCCTCCCCGGCACCGTGCGCCGGCGCCTCCTCGAGCGGGGGAAAATCGCCGAGCGTTCGCTGGTACCCGAAGACCTGGAACGCGCGAGCGGGATCTATCTGATGAACAGCCTGATCGGGGTCTTGCCGGTGGGAAAAGTCGACGGGCGGCCCGTAGCGACGAGCCGCCCGCAATCGCGATAGGAAAGCCTTATCGTGTCCGGACTTCGCCCGGTACCTCGCCGCCGACCACCCGCTTGACCTCGGTCCCCGCCGGGAAGCGGGCCGAAGTTTCGACGTGGTTGATGATGGCGAGCGTCTGGAGGTCGACCGTCGACGGGTAACGCCGCGAGAACTCCTCCAGGCTCATGGCGCTCGGGATGCTCACCACGTCGAGCCGCTTCGGCTTGACGTCGAGCAGACGGCGGTCGGTCACCCGCTCGAAGCTGGCGAGAGCGCCGGACAGCTCGTCCTCATAACGGCGCCAGCCATTCTCCGTCGTATAGCCCAGGACCTGGTAGACGTTGTCCCGATCTTCGACGAAGGCCGCGAGGCCCATCAGGTTGTTGCCCTGGCCGCGCTGCACGCCGAAGACGTGCGCCACTGCCGGCAATCCGCCGAGGTTGGCCTGCAAGGCCTGACCGCGCTGCACGCCCTGCTGCGAGAAGAACTCCTGCGCCGCCTCCTGCGGCGACCGCCGGCCGGAGAGCGTCAGCACCACGACGGCGTCCTGGTTCGGGCTGATCGCGCCGACCGCCTGCTTCTGATTCTGGACCTTCCAGCCCTGCGGGAAACGGAGGCTGAAAGCGAGCTCCGGCTGGATGAACTCGTTGCCCCGGAAGTACCCCTCGCGGGGGTTCTGGCCGAAGACCACGTCGTCGATGTTCTGGAGGTAGCGCTCGCGGCCCACCGTCAGTTTCGAGGTGTCGACGTTCAGCTGCGCGAGGTGCTGCTCGATACGCTGGATGCGGTTCTCCGGTGTGGGATGCGTCGACATCCAGCCCGGGATGCGGCCCGCGCCCTGCTGCTGGCTCACCCGGCCCAACGTCGCGAAGACCTCGGGCATCTCGCGCGGGTCGTAGTTCTCCCGGACCATGTAGCGCAGGCCGAGGTCGTCCGCCTCGCGCTCGGCATCGCGCCCGTACTTCATGAACAGCAATCCGAGGCCGGTCTGGGCGAGATTGCCGTATTGGGCCAGCTCGGGCTTCAAGATCATACCGGCTACCATGCCGATCTGCGCGATCTGCTGCTTGCTCATCTGCTCCACGCTGTGACGCCCGGTCACGTGACCGATCTCGTGCCCGATGACCGAGACCAGCTCGGCCTCCGAGTTGAGATGGCTCAGCAGACCCCGGGTCACGTAGACGAAGCCGCCCGGGAGCGCCATCGCGTTCACCACCGGGTCGTCCACGACCCGGAACGTCCACGGGAGGTTGGGCCGCTCGGAATCCTTGGCGAGCTGCTGCCCCAACCGGTTGACGTAGGCCTGCATCTCCTGGTCCTGATAAAGGCCCAGGGACTGGACGATCTGCTGGTCTGCCTCGCGGCCCATCGCGATCTCTTGCTCTTCGCCGATGAAGGCGACCTGGCGCTTGCCGGTCGCCGGATTGGTCGAGCAGCTCGCGACCACGAGAGAGCAGGCCATCACCGCCGCCAATGCTGTATTCCGCTGTGCCTTGAACATGGTGTGCCTCCTCGTCCTTTCGTGTTCCGCGCCAGCCGCCCGAAAGGCCCCGGCGCCATCTGGACCCATTCTGTGCAAGATGGATGCCCTCCTCTTCGGCTCGGCCCTTGCATACGGCCGGGGCATGAAAATCACCGTCCTGTCCAATACCGAAACCCGGGAATCCGGAAAGTACGACATCGTGGTCGACCAGATCGTGGAGGCCCTCCAGCAGAACGGCCACGAGGCATCGGTCTTCACGGTCTATGACGACGCGGTCGAGCTGACGCAGGGGCTGCGCGACCGCCGGTCCGAGCTGGTCTTCAACCTGCTGGAGAGCTTCGGGGAGAACACCGGCGGCGACGTCGCGGTGACCGGTCTGCTCGATCTGCTGCAGCTCCATTACACCGGGGGCGGTCCCGGGGAGCTGTTCCTGCGGCAGGACAAGGGCCTCGCCAAGAAGGTCTTCGCCTTCGAGAAGATCCTCTACCCCCATTTCGCCATCTTCGGCAAGGATTCGGACCTGGAGACCGCCGGCAACCTGCGCATGCCGCTGTTCGTCAAGCCGCTGACCGCCGACGCCTCGATCGGCATCGACGGCGACTCCCTGGTACGGGACGTGATCTCGCTGATGAAGCGGGTCGTCGCCATCCACGAGCAGGTGAACGACTCGGCCCTGGTCGAGGAGTACATCGAGGGGCGGGAGTTCTATGTCGGTGTCCTCGGCAACCGGGAGCCGATCGCCTTCCCGCCGATCGAGATGGACTTCTCGGGGATGCCCGAGGGGATGCCGCGCGTGCTCGGCTCCAAGGCCAAGTGGTCGCCGGACAGCGCCGAGTATAAAGGCACCCAGTCGATCCTGCCCGATCTGCCCGACGAGCTCCGCGCCCGTCTGCAGAAGGTCGCGGTCGACGCCTACCGCGCGTTGCGGGTCCGCGACTACGGCCGCGTCGACCTGCGGTTTACCGAGACCGGGGACATCTACGTCATCGAGGTCAACGCCAACTGCTACCTCGAAAAGGGCAGCGAGTTCGCCACCGCCGCAGCCGCCGCGGGCATCGAGTTCCCGCAGCTCGTCCAGAAGATCGTCGACCTGACGGTCGAACGGTACTCCTAAGGCGCGTACGTCCCGCGGTGGACGTGGTTCATCGCCAGGGCGGTCACCAGGGTGGTCAGGGCGATGACCATCTCGGGCTCGCGGTCCTCCGGATAGACCTGCTGGAGCGCTTCGGCGCGGTCCACGAGATGGCCGAGCAGCCGCCGCGTGCGTTCCGGGAAGTGACCTGTCCAGCGGTAGACGTCCGCCGGCAGGATGCGGTGGAGCCGCCGGATCAGCTCGGCCGCGGGACGGCGCGGGGCGGCGGTCGAGAGGTCCTCGGGCCGGCCCAGATCCTCGAAGATCGTGGTCAGCGCGCCGTCCAGCCCCGGTGGGAAATCGCCCTCCACAGCGTCGGCGGCGCCGCCGTAGTACTGGTCCAGCGTGTAGGAGATCTCCGCCACGTCCTCGTCGAGCTCATCGTCGGTGATCAGCGGATCGCGGTCCCGCAGCTCGGCCATCCTCTGGTCACAGAAGCGGAGCTTGGCGAGGGCGGCCGGCCAGTCGGCGTACTGGACGGCCCAGTCGAACCCCGGGGTCATCCAGACCGCGAAGGTCTCGGCCCAGTCCTCGTCCGGGTGCTTCTGGGCGTACCAGCCGGGCAGGTGGCGAACGTAGCGCCGGCTGAACGGCTCCGGCCGGTACTCCTCGCGATAGGGCTGGGTCATCGAGCCGAAGCACCGCACCCAGTCCCCATCCTCGTAAAGACGGTAGGCGTAGTTGACGACGTGCCCCATCTCGTGGCGGAGATAGCGCACCACGTCCGCGGCGTTGCTGCCCTCGACGAAGCCGGTGCGCTCCTCGTGCATGGCCGTCAGCTCGACGCTGGCGAGGTAGAAGGGGAGGGCGATCGCCACGGTGCCGAAGGGGACCCCCCACTCGGTGGAGAGGTAGCAG